>NZ_CAXUNQ010000016.1:0-88041 GCF_964252615.1 uncultured Bradyrhizobium sp. | reverse complement strand
CGCAGCGCGCAGCCCTTGCGGAGCGGTGCGCTGCAGAGCCGGGGTCCCGGTTGTTTGCGACGCGAAGAAACCGGGGTTTCGGTTGTTGCGGCTGCAAAGGAACCGGGGTCCCGGTTCTGCGAAGCGGCATGAAGAATGCCGCATCGCGCCCGGGACACGGGGAGGTCGTCATGGCCGGGCTTGACCCTACTGGATTCACACATCTGTTCTGAGTTTCCAGCCGCGGAGCATGGCATTGAGGGACTGCAGTCCGTGCATCATCACGACAGGTCCGGGTTTGCCATAGTACCCTGTCCAGCCGCCAAGGCGGGCGCAGACCCAACTGGCGTAAGCCAGCGATCCTTTGGGATGCGGATTTTTCTGCTTGTCGGTCTTGCCCTGAAGGCTTTGGCAGATTGCTTCCAGCGCGGGCTGGTCTTGCGGGTCGATCGCATCCTGTAGCGGCCGCGCCAATGCACCGGCGTGACATCGTCCGGAGGATCGACTTCCCGCGCCTCGACAAGGGTAAGCGTAACGTTCGGGATGTGTGCATCCAGTAGGGCCTGACCCGGCAACCTTCCCCCTCGCACGGACTTTTGCGAAGATGGATGGATATGCGGGCCGCGCCCGCGTAGGACGAGATGCGTGAATCCGGGCTAGGCGAACTTGCGACATGATCGCGCGGTTGCGGCGTGAAAGCTGCATCTGCTATACGGCGGGCTGATTGCCGCCAGAGGCTCATGTCATGTCCGTCGATGCCGCCACCGTTCGCCGTATCGCGCATCTTGCGCGGATCGCCGTTGCCGAGGACGAGGTTCCTCACCTGCAAGGCGAACTGAATGCGATGCTGGCGTTCGTCGAGCAGTTGTCGGAGGTGAACGTCGAGGGCGTCGAGCCGATGACCTCGGTGACCCCGATGGAGATGAAGAAGCGCGCCGATGTCGTCGATGACGGCGGCATCGCCGAGGAAGTGGTCAAGAACGCGCCGGCTACTGAAGATCATTTCTTTCTGGTGCCCAAAGTCGTCGAATAATTAATCCGGATAGTGAGGCGGAATCGCCCATGTGCATGCTTTGCGACGATGAAAAGGCTTATCAGGCCTACATGAATTATCTCGACGCGATGGAGCGTCAGGGCAAGGTCGCCGATCCCGGCAAGGCGATGGATGTCGTGCTTGATCAGCTTGAAGCCGCAGATAAAGCGAAAAACAGGATGGTCGGCGACGACCCGGCCAACGACAAGACACTGTCGCCATTCTTCTGCAGCCCGGTCAATAAATGACGGATCTGACTTCGCTGACCCTCGCCGAGGCCCGTGACGGCCTCGCGGCAAGATCGTTCACGTCGTCTGAGCTGACGAACGCGTACATCACGGCGATCGAAGCGGCGCGCGCGCTCAACGCGTTCGTGCTGGAGACGCCGGATCTGGCCCGGACCATGGCGCGCGAGGCTGACGTCAGGATCGCCAGGGGCGAAGGCGGGCCGCTGGGCGGCATCCCGTTGGGGATCAAGGACCTGTTCGCTACCAAGGACGTGCGCACCACCGCGTGCTCAAAAATTCTCGGCAATTTCGTGCCGTCTTATGAATCAACGGTAACCTCGCAGCTATGGCGCGACGGCGCCGTGCTGCTCGGCAAGCTCAACAATGACGAGTTCGCCATGGGCTCATCGAACGAGACCTCGTGTTTCGGTCCGGTCGTCAATCCGTGGCGCCGCGACGGCTCGCACACCAGCCTGGTGCCGGGCGGTTCGTCCGGCGGATCGGCGTCGGCGGTGGCGGCGCGATTGTGCCTCGGCGCGACCGGAACCGATACCGGCGGTTCGATTCGCCAGCCTGCTGGGTTTACCGGCATCGTCGGCATGAAGCCGACATACGGTCGCTGTTCGCGCTGGGGGATTGTCGCGTTCGCGTCCTCGCTCGATCAAGCCGGACCGTTCGCCCGCACGGTGCGCGACACCTCGATCCTGATGCGCTCGATGGCCGGGCACGACCCAAAAGACACCACGTCGGTCGATCGCGCGGTGCCGGACTTTGAAGCCGCGATCGGAAAATCCGTCAGGGGCATGAAAATCGGAATTCCAAAGGAATACCGCCTCGACGGCATGCCCGATGAAATTGAAAAGCTGTGGAGCCAGGGCGCCGACTGGCTGAAAGCGGCGGGCGCGGAACTGGTCGAGGTGTCGCTGCCGCACACCAAGTACGCGCTGCCTGCCTACTATATCGTCGCACCTGCCGAGGCATCGTCGAATCTGGCCCGCTATGACGGCGTCCGCTACGGCCTGCGCGTGCCCGGGCGCAACATCATCGACATGTATGAAAAGACCCGCGCGGAGGGTTTTGGCGTGGAGGTCCGCCGCCGCATCATGATCGGCACCTATGTGCTCTCGGCCGGCTATTATGACGCCTATTATTTGCGCGCGCAGAAAGTGCGCACCCTGATCAAGAAGGATTTTGAGGACTGTTTTGCTCGGGGCGTGCACGCGATATTGACCCCGGCGACCCCGTCGGCGGCATTCGGCATCGGCGAAAAGGGCGGCGCCGATCCGGTGGAGATGTATCTCAACGACATTTTCACCGTGACCGTGAACATGGCGGGGCTGCCGGGAATCGCCGTTCCCGCGGGCAGAGACGTTCAAGGCCTGCCGCTCGGGCTGCAACTGATCGGGCGGCCGTTCGACGAGCAGACGTTGTTCTCGCTGGCTGAGGTGATCGAACAAGCGGCGGGGCGGTTCACGCCGCCAAAATGGTGGGCATGAAGTTCCATTCGACCGCGGCTGCTTTTGCATTGCGTTTTCCGCGCCGCTTCGCCATGCTCGAATCACGGGGGATTTCATGAGTATGAGCGGTGACGACGGCATTCCGTCCTCCCACCAGGTCGATCAGATTCTGGCATCGTCCAAGCTCGCCATGGCGATCGAGAACGACAAATACAAACATCTGCTCGACCACGCGCCGGTTGCGGTCGCGGTATCGCGCGGTTCCGGCGCGGAGCAGCAGGTCGTCTACGCCAACAAGGCGTTCGAGGGATTGCTGTCGCTCGCGCATGCCGACGTGGATGGCCAGAGCTGGCTCTGTCTGGACGGCTTTCTCAACGAAGACAATGCAAGCCAAACTCTCGGCGAAGCGATCCGCGACGGCGAGGATTTCATCGGCGTGTTCCGACCCGCGCAGCCGGTTGACCGTCTCGTCATCGTGCAAGCCTACGCCTCGGTGATCGAGAGCGACGACGGTATCGAGAATTTCCGGATCGCGGCGCTGGTCGACGTTGGCGGCCGGGAGCGGGCGCAGATCGAGCAGTTCGAGAACCAGATTCGCGATCGCGACATGCTGATGCGCGAACTGCAGCACCGGGTAAAGAACAACCTGCAGCTGGTCACCGCGCTGGTGCGTCTCGAAGCGCGGTCGGCGGTGGAGG
Organism: uncultured Bradyrhizobium sp.; assembly: GCF_964252615.1. Taxonomy (NCBI): domain Bacteria; kingdom Pseudomonadati; phylum Pseudomonadota; class Alphaproteobacteria; order Hyphomicrobiales; family Nitrobacteraceae; genus Bradyrhizobium; species uncultured Bradyrhizobium sp. The sequence continues at coordinate 84,647 of NZ_CAXUNQ010000016.1, read as the reverse complement.
GCGAGTCGGTGGCGCTGGGCCGGCTGGCAAGCCGCATCGACGCGCTGGCGGTGTTGTACCGGATATTGTCGGCGGAAAACACGTCGGCAGACATCGATCTCGGCCAATATCTGTCCGATATCGCCACCGCGGTGGTGCAGGCCAGCGCGATGCCCGGGGTAGCGATCGATCTCCAGGTCGGCTACTGCCCGCTGTCGATCAATGTTGCGATGCCCGCCGGGCTGTTGGTCAACGAAATGCTCACCAACGCACTGAAGTATGCCTTTGTCGGACGCAGTACCGGTCTGTTGAAGCTGATCTGCAAATGCGAGAACGGTCGCGTATCGGTAGTCGTATCCGACGATGGCGTGGGCCTCGGCGAAAGTCAGGAATGGCCGTCGCCGCGAAAGCTCGGGGCGCTGATCCTGCAGACGCTGCGGGAAAACGCCCAGAACGTCGTCTTCCGCGCCGAGAGCCTGCGCGGCCAGGGCACCTGGTTCACGCTGATGTTCGATGCGATGCCGGGGTCGGCACCGAATTAGCCTGTAATCCGCCGCCGGGTGCTCTTGGAAACCGGGCGCGAAAGGCTTATTCAGGCGCTCGCCGCTGAACGAACCTTCTCCATGATCATGGCCGACTTCAAATCCAGCCTTTCAGGCCCGGCACCCGCGCCCGGCGTTGCGCCGCCGCTTGCTGCATTGTGGTGGGCCGCCAAGGGTGACTGGGGCAAAGCGCACGCGATCGTCCAGGACGAGGAGGGTGCGGAGGCCGCATGGGTGCATGCCTATCTGCATCGTGCCGAAGGCGATCTCGGCAATGCCGGCTACTGGTATCGCCGGGCCGGCAGGCCCGTCGCCAGCGGTCCGGTCGAGGCCGAGTGGGGACGGATCACTGCTGCATTTCTCCAAGGTGAGCAAACATGAGTACGGCAAACGCGAAACTCATAAAGGGCGCCACCGGCGACTGGGAAATGGTGATCGGGCTGGAGGTCCACGCCCAGGTCACGTCCAATTCCAAATTATTCTCAGGCGCCTCGACCCAATTCGGCGGCGATCCCAACAGCCATGTCTCGCTGGTCGATGCGGCGATGCCGGGCATGCTGCCGGTGATCAATGAGGTCTGCGTCCGCCAGGCAGTGCGCACCGGCCTCGGCCTCAAAGCACAGATCAACTTGCGTTCGGTATTCGACCGCAAGAACTATTTCTATCCCGATTTGCCGCAGGGCTACCAGATCAGCCAGTACAAATCGCCGATCGTGGGCGAGGGCGAGGTCATCGTGGATCTCGAAGGCGGCGAGAGCATCCGTGTCGGTATCGAGCGGCTGCATCTGGAACAGGATGCCGGCAAATCGCTGCATGACCAGGATCCGGCGATGTCGCTGGTCGATCTCAACCGCTCCGGCGTCGCGTTGATGGAGATCGTCTCTAAGCCCGACATGCGCTCGTCCGAGCAGGCACGGGCCTATGTGACAAAATTGCGGGCGATCCTGCGCTATCTCGGCACCTGCGACGGCGACATGGAGAAAGGCAGCCTGCGTGCCGACGTCAATGTGTCGGTGCGAAAGCCCGGCGATCCGCTGGGCACCCGATGCGAGATCAAGAACGTCAATTCGATCCGCTTCATTGGTCAGGCTATCGACTACGAAGCGCGGCGCCAGATCGGCGTTCTGGAAGACGGCGGTTCGATCGACCAGGAAACCCGGTTGTTCGATCCCGCCAGGGGCGAAACCCGGTCGATGCGCTCGAAGGAAGAGGCGCACGATTATCGCTATTTCCCCGATCCGGACCTGTTGCCGCTCGAGTTCACGCAAAGCTTTGTCGACGCCTTGAAAGCCGAACTGCCGGAATTGCCGGATCAGAAAAAGCAGCGCTTCATCGGCGACTTCGGCCTCACCTTGTACGATGCGAGCGTGCTGGTCGGCGAGCAGGAGAGCGCGGATTTTTACGAGGCCGTGCTGGCAAAGCTGGCGGACCGGACCCGCGACGGCAAGCTAGCCGCCAATTGGGTCATCAACGAACTGTTCGGCCGGCTCAACAAGGAAGGCCGGATCATCGCCGCGTCGCCGGTGTCATCGGCACAACTTGCCGACATCGTCGATCTGATCGGCGAGGGCACCATCTCCGGCAAGATCGCCAAGGACCTGTTCGAGATCGTCTGGCGGGAAGGCGGCGATCCCCGCGCGCTGGTTGAAGCCCGCGGCATGAAGCAGGTCACTGACCTCGGTGCGATCGAAACGGCGGTCGACGAGATCATCGCCGCACATCCCGACAAGGTCGCGCAGGCGCGGATCAAGCCGCAACTCGTCGGCTGGTTTGTCGGCCAGGTCATGAAATCGTCCGGCGGCAAGGCCAACCCACAGGCGGTGAACGATCTGCTGAAATCGAAACTTGGGTTCTGAATATCGCGTAAGCACGCATCGGCCGTTCGCAACGCCGGGCGATGCATCGCGAGAGAGAACGCGCGCCCCGCGAATCGGTCGGCGGCGATTCGCGCAAAAATCCGGTTTTGGCGAGCGGTGATGAGATGCGAAGCGCCTTTCGCTGAAAATTTATTCGTTGCCAAAAACCGCGACTCAGAGTCCACGCGAGCCGCGTTCGATAGGCCGCGACGAGTCGCGACGGCGTCTGCGACGCGTGGAGCGCGTTATGAACGAATTAATAAAACATCTGCGGCGCAGGGGCTTTCGGCAATCTTGACATTTGCCGATGTATGATTTTCGCGCACTATTCGCATCGCCGCTAGCGTACATTGTCATGTTGTCGTTGAGCGCGTGCGGCGCGTGCCGACGTTGCTGCGTCAACACTTCCTTAAGCGAGACGCTGTTTTTTCTAATGTGTTGGTGTATTCGGGATGCAGTGCATATCGATTCCCGAATGCACGCAGCGACTAAGCCATCTCACTACCAATAGGAGGGCAACATGGCCAAGAAAGCTAAGAAGGCAAAGAAGGCGAAGAGCGCAGTGAAGAAGACTGCGAAGAAGGTCTACAAAAAGAAGAAGAAGTAATCTTGCCTGAAAAAGAATTGCCGGCGGTCTGATGCCGGCGACGTCGCGAGAGCCGTCAGGACGGTTTGCTTCTCGAAGCGAATTTAAAACCGGCGGCTCTGGTCGACGAAAGAGGGTGTCGGCGAGACATCAGGTCAAACGGTTGGGCCGCACTTTCGACAGGGTTAGCCCCGACGAAAACCGCCCGGCAGAAGAAAGAAGTTTTCTTCATCGGTGCGGATCCAGAGGTCCGCAATTTCACCGGCGGCCTAAAGCCTCAGGTGAGATTTGGTCCTGACGTGTTCGCCGACGCCCTCGTTCCCCGCCGGCGCGCTATTGCCCGCGTTCGGATCTTCTCAAAATCCTCGACATGCCGATTTCGACCGCTCACCGCTTTCAAGCCGGGGGCCGCCAGCGGTGTTGCACTTAGCGATTGCTGGATTTCCGACGTCCTGACCCACGATGCTTCGCGCCGTTGCTGCAATGGTTATCGCTTTGCCAAACGGCAGGGTAAATCGAATTCCGCAAATCCCGCGGTAATCCAGCAAACGCGCTGTTTTTGCGAAGCTGCGATCAGCGCGGTGCAGATCCCGTTCAGATTCGATTCATCGCGATGCTTAAACTGCTCTTCAAATTTGATCGGTCATGATCATCCCAACAAGCCGCGCAGAACGCGGTGGGGATAACGGGACGTTCGACAAGTGGACAGGAGCCGCGCCCGGAAAAGGGAGCGGCAAGAATAAAAAGGATCGATGACATGTTTCAGGGACACCTTAATCTGGATACCGCGATGCCGGTGGAAGCCGGTGCGAACGGCGACGTGCTGTTCGACCTCGGCATGCTCTATGCGAGCGGGCGTTCGGGCGTGGTTGATCTGGTGGCGGCGCACAAATGGTTCAATCTGGCTGCCCTCAAGGGCCGCGTCGATGCGATTGCGCTGCGCCGCGAGGTTGCCGAGATGATGTCCGACGTCGAGATTGCCACGGCGCAACGCGAAGCCCGCGCCTGGATGACGACGCACTAAGGTGCATCGCGATTTGCACAGATCGCCGACGGAATGTTTCGCTCAGTTCGAGCCATCCGCCGGCGCCGCTTCGCAGCGCAAGCGATGACGGTGGCGGAGCCGGAGGGATTCGAACCCTCGATAGGGCTTTACAACCCTATAACGGTTTAGCAAACCGCCGCCTTCAGCCACTCGGCCACAGCTCCGGTAGGCTGGATATGCCCGACGCGGTGGCTAACCGCAAGCGGCGAAGGACTGAAATAGCATAAATGGACAAATGGAGGCATCGGCCGGAACGGGCCGACCGCCGGGTCTACTTTAGGCGGCGGATGAACTGATATCATCTGTGCGACACGACGAATGATCCGCTCAAGACGGCGATCTATCCGCCGCTGCTTGCGATCCAGATATCGGCGACGTTCGGCGCAGGCGTGCAAATCCGAACCCTGGCTGAACCGGGCGCCGTTCAGGCCGCGCGTATTGAAGAGATTCACGAAGCGGCAGCATGAGTCGCCTCGCCGAGCGCGCGATATTGTCGTTTGCGCGCTTCGTTTCCAAGGAGATGGGTTGCCGGGTCGCCGGCCATTCTTCTCCACCCATGCCCGGCGGCGCCGATCAGGAGATCACGCGCTGCTCTTCACCCGCCGCGCAGGAATTAGCACACTCGCGGAGCAGGCTCATCCCGATGGGGCGGGTGCGGCAGATCCCACGGTATCTCTCGGCGCTGACCGAAGCGTCCTTGCCCAGAGGCACGATCGACAAGGTCGGCGGCGATGCGGACATGAGATTCTAGAATGCTGCCGATCTAGGCGTCTCTTGGCTGATCGGAGGCCAGCGCTGCAACGGCTGGTTATATAAAGGATGGGCAGCGGGGAGATGCCGGAAAATTCCCATGATGGCCTCTCGTTCAAGGACCGGGTCGCAGGCCGGATGTCTGCCGACCGGCGGCGACCTGCCGCCCGGAAACACGTTGAAGGAACGGCACATTACGCTGGTGCGCCAAATACGGCGCTATCAGACGGAACCACAATGGCTGCCGTAACGGCGCGCGAACATGGAACCGGTCCGCGTCGCAGTTGCCGTCATCATGCGAGTATCAAGGCGCGATGCAGATCGCTTAACGCCTCATAAACCTTTGATGTTGGCTTGGCGCGTGTCGAAAAGTTGTGTTGATGCGGCAAGTTCCGAAAACGCATGTGAGATAACAGAATCGCCGACGTCCACGGTCGATTCGGCGCGGAAACACGGCGCGGCTGGGATCGACGTGGACAGGCAGTGCCCACGCGCTAATCCATCGCCATAAAGGAACTTTTTTAAATTCATAATTCAATCAATCGGTTACAGGGAGACCTTGATCACGGTTGCGTGTTATTTGTGCAACACCTTTTTGAAAACGGCTCAAACCGGGCCCTTCTGCGTCGTTCTGTTGTTGCGTGTGCAGAGGTGTTCAGGGATGTTGATCAGGCGACGGAGGGGGGCATCCCGAGGTCGTCCCGTTAAGTGGTTCGCTTAAGTCCCTCGCGTTGATGCGGGTGTGTCCGAAGAACGCGAAACGACTAGGCGGTTTTTTAAGGGATTAAGGGAACCAACCTTAGGGTGTGTCGCACCCAGCGGATCCGGAACCTTCCCAACAGAGCAACTTGGAGGTTAACATGAAGATGGTTAAGAGCCTTATCCTCGGCTCAGCGGCGGGTCTTATCGCCATGAGCGGAGCCCAGGCAGCTGATCTTCCCGTCAAGGCCAAAGCGGTCGAGTACGTGAGGATCTGCTCCCTTTATGGTGCTGGTTTCTGGTATATCCCGGGCACCGACACCTGCATGAAGATCGGCGGCTATCTGCGCATCGATACCACGTTCAATGGCGGTATCTATGACCAGCCAGCGTGGGCTGGTGATCTCGGCCAGAACAACCGGTACGTTGATCACATCAACTCCCGTTCCCGTATGGCGCTGACGGTCGATACCCGTACCGCCACCGAGTATGGCGTTGTTCGCACGTTCGCCCAGGGTGACTTCCAGTTCAACAACTTCGGCAGCACCAGCCCGACGACTCTCGGCACTCCGTTGAACGTTGGAGCGACTACCGGGATCAGCGGTTCGCTGCTGAACAATCCGGGCGGCGGCTATGTCGCGGTCGAGTTCGTGTTCATCCAGTTCGCAGGCTTCACCTTCGGTAAGTCGGCTTCGGCTTACGCGACGCCGTGGCATGGGTATCCGGGCAACAACTCGTCGTTCTTGCTCGGCGGTCATGACACCGTCACCGGCGTGAACAACATCCAGTACACCGCGCAGTTCGGCAACGGCGTGTCGGGCACCATCGGTCTTGATGATCCGACGGTCTTCAACCGTACCACCCTGGCCAATCTTGGCGCCGGCTTAGCACTTACTCCTGCCGGTGCGTCGTTTGGTGGAGGCACCGCGTCGCTTGCTGGCGTCAGCGGGTTCGGCGCAGGTACCCAGGGCTATGCGGGCTGGTATGCTCCTGACGTCGTCGGCAACATCCGTGTCGATCAGGCTTGGGGTCTGTTCCAGATTTCAGGCGCCTTGCATGAGGTTCGCGCAGCCTACTTCGCACCGTCCGGCACTGCCGGCGCTGAGTTGACCGGTCACCCGGAAACCAAGTGGGGCGGCTCGGTGATGGCAGCCTTGCAGATCAAGAACATCCCCACCGGTCCGGGCGATGACATCAAGATCGACGCGAGCTGGTCAAAGGGCGATACGAAGAATGTGATCTCGACCAGCGCGGCCTCGCCGAGCTTCCTGATCTACGGTGCGGCCAGCGGTGTTGGTGCGAGTGCCGGCTATGACAGCATCGGCTTCGGCGCAACGACGGACGGTACCTACCTTTCCGTCGCGGCAGGCGGTGATGGAACGATCCATCTGACGGAAGCCTATGGTGTCCGCGGTGCGTTCAACCATAATTGGGATCCCTACTGGTCAACGAGCCTCTTCGGCAGCTATGCGAGCGTCAGGTACGACAACACCCAGACGGCAAATATCTGCTCGAGAATCGCGATCACTCCGCTTGCTGGTGCAACTTGCGATCCGGACTTTAACGTATCGCAGCTCGGCGTGGTGACCCGCTGGACTCCTGTCAAGAACCTCACGTTCTCGGCGGAAGTGCAGTGGTTCCACCTCGACCAGAAGTTCTCCGGTCTGGCAACCTTCGCAGCGAACGGGCCGAAACCCGCCGCCGTGTATCAGTTCAAGGACCAGGACGCCTACTCGCTCAACGTCCGCGCTCAGCGTAACTTCTGATCGCATCGTCGAGCCATTGTCCAACAGACCCCGGCAGGAAACTGCCGGGGTTTTTTGTGCAGGAGCACACAGCATTCTCGGGCTGCGCCCAGTCCTGCAGTTCACGCGTGCGCTGCCGCGATCGAGGATTTGCTGATCAGCTCCGGCGCTGCTTTTGATGGCTGGCGGGTCAAGCCGGAGCAGTGATGATGAACCGTTCCACGATCCGTTGCGCGAAATACATAAGCCGACAACGCAGCTCCGTCACGGCGCCGTCATCGGAAACGGGCCGGTCGCTGCGTAAGATGCTAGCTTGACCGGCGTATCGTGGAGTCGGAAAATTTACATGAACGTCGTCATTGGCATGATCCTGCGCTCCGCTGCAAGTCTTCTTGCCATTGCCGACGCGCAAGCAGCGGATCTTCCGGTCACGGTCAAGGCGGTCGGATATGCGCGGATCTGCCCGGCTGACGGTGCCGGGTTCTGGTACATCCCCGGCACACAATTGGGATGCGCACTGGTCGTCGAGCCTGGCGCGGCGCAAGGCGCACGCTACGAATTCAAGGACCAGGACGCGGTATCGCTGCAGCTTCGCGCGCAACGTAACTTCTGATCGGCTGTGCGCACAGTTCAGTTTGACAACGACACCGTGGACGCCAAAGCCGGCGAACGCGCTGGTCATGCCGGAATGATTCTGATTCCCGGCGGCACTTTCCGCATGGGATCGGACCAGCACTACCCCGAGGAAGCGCCGGTTCATCGCGTCAGGATCGATTCGTTTTTTATCGATCGCACGCCGGTCACCAACCGGCAATTCAGGGAATTCGTGAAGGCCACCGGTCATGTCACCTTTGCGCAGATTCCTCCCGATCCGAGGGATTATCCCGGCGCGCTGCCGCACATGCTTTACGCCGGTTCGCTGGTGTTCACGCCGCGATCAGGTCCGGTCGATTTGCGCAACTGGGGAGAATGGTGGGTTTTCCTGAAAAATGCCGATTGGCGGCGCCCCTATGGTCCGACCAGCAACATCGACATGTTGGACGATCATCCGGTGGTGCATGTTTCATTCACGGACGCGCTGGCCTATGCGCGCTGGGCCGGAAAGGATTTGCCCACCGAGGCAGAGTGGGAATACGCTGCGCGCGGCGGAATGGACGGCGCCGAATACGCCTGGGGCGACGAGTTCACGCCGGGCGGCAGGCACCAGGCCAACACCTGGCAAGGCGAGTTTCCGCGGCAGAATTCGAACGACGACGGTTTTGAGCGCACCTCGCCGGTCACCGCGTTTCCGCCGAACGCTTATGGCGTTCACGACATGATCGGCAATGTCTGGGAGTGGACGTCCGACTGGTATTCGCAAAAGCACGATGCCGACGCGCCGAAGACGTGCTGCATTCCTGAAAATCCACGCGGGGGCGCCGAAGCCGCAAGCTATGATCCCTGTCAGCCGAACATCAGAATTCCGCGCAAGGTAATCAAGGGCGGCTCGCACCTCTGCGCACCGAACTATTGCCGGCGATATCGGCCTGCCGCGCGCCACGCCGAGGCGATCGATACGTCAACCAGTCATCTCGGATTTCGCTGTGTGGTCCGAATTGCGAAAACCGCGCCGCAATCAATGTCGTAAAACGGCAGGGTAGTTCATATTGCAAAAATCCCGATTTTGTCATTTGGAAAAGGCAAATGCGGTTCAAGCCTTGATCATCGCTTGCCCCGCTTGAATGGCACTCAATAACCCGGCTGCGCATGCTCTACCGGTTCGGCGCGACTGGCCGCAATCGGCTTGTCAGTGAGTTCCGGCCCAGGCGCCAATTGACGGTTGAAGTAGTTGATCCAAACTTTTTGACCAATGCCGCGACGTTGCCGCTCGATCAATTCACATCAGTTAACGATGCTTGGCCGGGTGAACCAAGCAATTCAGGAACGTAATGCGTTATTCCACGACCGCACCGGCCGCGCCGCGGTGCAGGTCGGCCTCGATCTGCAGCCGCGATCCGCCGCCGAAGCGCGCGCGGTAGACCTGCAGGTTTTCCATGATCCGCTGCACATAATTGCGGGTTTCGGAAAACGGGATCTGTTCGACCCAGTCGACGGCATCGACCTTGGGATTGCGCGGATCGCCATAACGTTCGATCCATTTCTTCACGCTGCCGCGGCCGGCGTTGTAGGCTGCGAAGGTCATGATATAGGAACCGCGATAATCCTCGATCAGGCCGCCGAGTTCGGCGGCGCCCAACGCGGCGTTATACACCGGATCGCTCTTCAGGCGGCCGAGATCGAAATTGGCTCCGTATTTCTTGCAGACGTAGCGGCCGGCGTCGGGCGTCACCTGCATCAGTCCATAGGCTTGCGCCGGCGAAACCACGGAAGGATTGAACGCGCTTTCCTGCCGTGCGATCGCAAAGACGATGCTTTGCTCGACGTCGGGGCCGATCGATTTGAATGGCGGGATCCCGATCACCGGATAGGCGTAGAAATCGAACGGCAGGCCGCGATTGAGCGCAGCCTTGCCCATCAGCAGCATGCCGCGCGCGTCGCCATTGCGTCCGGCCAGTTCGCCCAGTCCCAGCAGTACGTCCGGATCGCCGTTCTCGCCCATGTCGCCGAGAATCGGAATCGCGATCTCGCGCTCGTCCAGCGCGTAGAGAAGCTGGACCGCGCGAACGACCTCGAGCCGCTCGACGCCGCGCGAACGGCTTGAGGGAACGCCGTTCAGTTCGATTTGCGGCAACCCGAGCTTCGCCCGCGCCAATTGGCCGTAGTAGCTGGTTGAGTGTTCCGCCGCCGCTGCGTAGGCGGCACGGGCATCCTGGGCGCGGCCCGAGGCCTCGGCGGCGCGGCCCTGCCAGTAACCGGCGCGCGCCAGCGCGGTCGGGTTGACGCTGCCTACGCCGATGCGGGCAAAATGCTGGGCGGCGGTAGTGGGGTCGTGCAGGAAGCGCAGCGCGATCCAGCCCGCGGTGAATTCCTGCTCGGTCTTGTAGATGTCGCGCGCGGGAAGTGCCGCGTCGCGGGCGATCAGGTAGGCGCTACGATGCTCGCCGACGTCAAGCATCTTGCGCGCCAACAGCCGCCGTTCGACCCACCATTCGTCGAGATTGTACAGCCTGTTCGGATCGCGCGGCGCGTTAAGCATCAGTTGCGCGGCTTCCTGAAACCTGTCTTCGCGGCGGAGCAGCTGAATCCGTGCGAACATGTAGCCTGGGTCGCCGTGCAACTCCTGCGGCACTGCATCAAGCAGGGCTTTTGTATTGGGCGCTTTCCGGTATGCCGCGTTGCGGGCCTTGGCAAGGGCGACCTGACCGATCCGGTTCGCCGCGCGCATTCCGGCGTCCTGCTCGCTGCCGTAAAGCATCGAGTCCATCCGCGCTTTCTGGTCGCCCGGAGTCAACAACGCACCGAACAGATCGAGCGCGGTTTCTTCGGTGTCGGAGGACATCGAGTCGAACCGCCACGCGTCGCGCAGCAGCCGTTCGGCGCCGGTTCGATCGCCGCGCGCGATCAACGCCTTGGCAAGCGTGAATTTGCCTTTGGCCGACAGCGGTTTCTCGTTTGCGAACCACGCCATCACCGTGGCGTCGTCACGATGATCATCCCACAGCGCTGCTTCGATCCGCCTGCGCAAAAATGTCTGCGACGGCCAGCTCGGATTGGCATCGATGAAGGCGCGATAGCGCTCTACCGATGCGCCATTGTTGTCGCTGCGCAGGATGATCCATTCGGCAAGCTTTCGCGCGACCGGATCGGATATCGATGCGGCGGCCTGGGTTGCATCTGCCGGCTTGTGATTGCGCACCAGTTCGATGACATTTGCCACCACGTCGGCATCGGCCTGCGGTGTCGATGACGTGGCTGCCATCGCCGGCGGCGGCGGTTTTCGCGCGGGCGGCAGCACCGCATGCTGCCGGGTGGCAGGTTGAATCACAGGTGCCGGGGTAGCGGCGTCGGCGGGCTGCGCCGGCGGCCTGGTCGCGACCGTGATCCTGGGTATGACGTTGCGCGCGATCGGTCGGGGCTTCGGCAGCGGAACCGTGGCTGCGGCCTCTCGGGCGGATACCGAGAGCCCGACGGCCAGCACCAGGCTTGCCAGGGCGGCGGATCGGGGCGCTTTCGCACGGGCAAATGGCGTCACGGCTCTCTTTCGCAGCGAATCAAGCAATCGGGGTCGTCCTAGCTGTATTTCACTGATTATGTAGACAAAATACTAATTTCGCCCGGGAATCGCCCACGGTCTGCACCACTACCACGGCAAAATCGCGGCTAACGCCTGCAGGCTCGGGCCTTTCGCCATGCCGTCAGACCCGGTATGAATTTGACCTCTATTCATGCGTGCGGAGGAAGCCATGGCAGCCGAGACAAAATTCCGGGGGTCTTTGACCGCCTTGGTCACGCCGTTCAAAAATGGTTCGCTCGATGAGGCCGCCTTTCGCGGACTCATAAGCTGGCAAATCGAGCAAGGTTCGCATGGTCTCGTCCCGGTCGGCACCACCGGGGAGAGTCCAACCCTTAGTCATGAGGAGCATCACAGGGCCGTCGAGTTGTGTCTTGACGAAGCCAAGGGGCGCGTCCCGGTGATCGCCGGAGCCGGTTCGAACTCGACACGCGAGGCCGTCGATCTGGCGGTCCACGCCGAGAAGGCTGGTGCCGATGCGGTGCTGGTAGTGACGCCTTATTACAACAAGCCCACCCAGGAAGGGATGTACCACCACTTCAAGGCGGTGAACGATGCGATCGGCATCCCGATCATCATCTACAATATTCCGCCGCGCTCCGTTGTCGATCTGTCGGTCGAAACCATGGCACGGTTGTTCGAGCTGAAGAACATCGCCGGCGTCAAGGACGCCACGGCCAATCTCGCCCGCGTGTCGCAGCAACGCCACGCCATGGGTCCGGATTTTATCCAGCTGTCCGGCGAGGACATGACGGCGCTGGCCTATATGGCGGCGGGCGGGCATGGCTGCATCTCGGTCGTCGCCAACGTGGCGCCAAAACTGTGTGCCGATCTGATGTCCGCCGTCCTGAAGGGCGATTACGCCACCGGCCTGAAGATCCAGGACCGGCTGACGCCGCTGCATGACGCAATTTTCAAGGAGCCGGGGCTTGCCGGCGCCAAGCATGGCCTCAAGCTGTTGGGCCGGCTGGAGGAAGAAGTGCGCCTGCCGCTGATGGCGGTGACGCCGCCGACCGGCAAGGTAATCCGCGATGCCATGGTGCATGCCGGGCTGCTCAATTAAGGCCGCCGCTGCCGTCACGACCCCCCGGTACGCGGGGTTGAAGCGAAGGGACTGCGGATGCTGAAGGAATTTCGCGAATTCGCGATGAAGGGCAATGTGGTCGATCTCGCGGTCGGCGTCATCATCGGCGCCGCATTCGGCGGCATCGTGACCTCGCTGGTCGGCGACATCATCATGCCGATCATCGGAGCGATCACCGGCGGCCTCGACTTTTCGAATTATTTCACGCCCCTTTCGACCAGCGTCACGGCCGCAAATCTCGCCGATGCGAAGAAACAGGGCGCGGTGCTGGCGTGGGGCAATTTCCTGACGCTGACCATCAATTTCATCATTATCGCTTCCGTGCTGTTTCTGGTGATCCGCGCCATGAACAAGCTCAAGCGCAAGGACGAGAAGAAGCCGGAACCGGTCGGACCCAGCTCGGAGATCGTGCTGCTGGCCGAAATCCGCGACCTGCTCAAGAAAGCCTGACGTGGCGGCAAAGAACGAGCGCGCCATCAAGGTAGTCGCCGAGAACCGCAAGGCGCGGTTCAACTATGCGATCGAGGACACCATCGAGGCCGGCATCGCGCTGACGGGCACCGAGGTCAAGTCGATCCGCAATGGCAAGACCACGATCGCGGAATCCTACGCCGATTCCAAGGGCGGCGAGATCTGGCTGATCAACGCGAACATTCCCGAATATCTGCAAGCCAACCGCTTCAACCACGAGCCGAAGCGGCCGCGCAAGCTGTTGCTGCATAAAAAGCAGATCAACAAACTGATGGGTGCGGTCGACCGCGACGGCATGACGCTGATACCGCTCAAACTTTATTTCAATGAGCGCGGCCGGGCGAAGCTCCTGCTCGCGGTGGCGAAGGGCAAGAAGCTTCACGACAAGCGCGAAAGCGAAAAGAAGCGCGACTGGGGCAGGGAGAAGGGACGGCTGCTGCGGGCGAGGGGATGACGAAGGCGTAACCCGCGTTCAGCAACCGAGCGCGGTGGATTACGCTTCGCATCCACCCTACAAAGGCGAAGACGAGGATGCCGCGATGAATCAAAAAAACCTGCTTGAGGTCGACTGGAGCAAGATCCCGGCGCCGACGGACGACGGTGCTGCCGCTCATCTGAAAGGCATGACGATCCCGGCGATCGACCTGGTTGCGACCGACGATAGCTCGGTGACGCTGTCGGCGCTGCCCGGACGCACCGTGCTGTTCGCCTATCCGCGCACCGGCGAACCCGGCAAGATCAGCCTCGTTGATGACTGGGACATGATACCCGGCGCGCGCGGATGCACGCCGCAGACCTGCGCGTTTCGCGATCTCCACGCGGAACTCAAAGCCGCGGGCGCGGCGCATGTGTTTGGACTGTCGACCCAGAGCAACGCCTACCAGACCGAGATGGCCTCGCGGCTGCATCTGCCGTTTCCGGTTCTGTCCGATGAAAAACTGCTGCTCACGCGGGCGCTGGATTTGCCGACCATGGACATTGCGGGACTGACCATGATCAAGCGGCTGACGCTCATTATCGACGACGCCCGCATAACCCACGTGTTCTACCCGGTGTTTCCGCCGGATCGCAACGCGGCGGACGTGCTGGAATGGCTGAAGGAAAGTCCGGCTTCGTAGGCGGTTAGCGAAGCGCAACCCTCCGGTCGCGAAACGGGCGCGGCGCGTGGCGGATTACGCTTCCGGCTTCGCTCGTTGAACTACGGCGTATGGAGTCGCTAATTCCCTTATGATCGTAGGAGTTCCAGATCCGCACGAACCCGCGCGAATACACTGCGAAACATCTCCGGCGTCAGCACCCCCGTATTCGTATTGTATCGCGAGCAATGATAGCTGTCGTACAGGCGGAGCTTACCGGCCTGATGCACGGCGCCGTGCGAAAATGGCGCCAACGCCGCGCGAAGGCCCAAGGCTTTCACCGTCGTTTCATGCGCCACGCGCCCGAGCGCCACGATGGCGCGCAGCCGCGGCATCGCCGCCAGGGTGGCGGTCAAAAACTGCCGGCAGGTGTTGATCTCGACCGGCAGCGGCTTGTTCTGCGGCGGCACGCAGCGCACCGCATTGGTGATCCGGCAATCGACCAGCATCAATCCGTCGTCGGGCCGCGCCTGATAGACACCCCTGGCAAAGCCATATTCCAGCAGTGTCGCGTACAGCAGGTCGCCGGCATAATCGCCGGTGAAGGGTCGCCCGGTGCGATTGGCGCCTCGCATGCCCGGCGCCAACCCAACGATCAGCAGGGCCGCGCTGGGATCGCCGAACGAAGGTACCGGCGAATTGAACCAGTCCGGTTCACGCGCCCGAGCGGCCTCGCGAAAGCCCGCGAGCCGTGGACATAATGGACAATTGCGATCGGGGTTGATGCGGATACCGGGGGCGGATGCCGGTCTAGCCTCGTCCTCAGTCGTCGAAATCGTCGTCATCGCCTCGTGGCGCCATGGTCGTGGCACGCTGCAGGAACTGCGGCGCATGGTGACGGGGCTCGCGCGGCGCCGGACGTTCCGATGGATCGCGGCCGAGCTTGGGCTGCAGTTCCACCAGATCGGTGAACACGTCGGCCTGACGTCGCAACTCGTCGGCGATCATCGGCGGCTGGCTTGATATCGTGGAGACGACGGTGACGCGAACGCCGCGGCGCTGCACGGCCTCGACCAGCGAGCGGAAATCGCCGTCGCCTGAAAACAGTACGATCTGGTCAACGTGCTCGGCGAGTTCCATCGCATCGACCGCCAGCTCGATGTCCATATTGCCTTTGACCTTGCGCCGCCCACTGGCGTCGATGAATTCCTTGGTCGCTTTGGTGACCACGGTGTAGCCGTTGTAGTCGAGCCAGTCGATCAGAGGCCGGATCGACGAATACTCCTGATCCTCGATAATCGCGGTGTAATAGAAGGCGCGCACCAGGGTGCCGCGGCTCTGGAATTCCTTTAGAAGGCGCTTGTAATCAATGTCGAAGCCGAGCGTCTTGGCGGTCGCATACAGATTGGCGCCATCGATGAAAAGCGCGATCTTGTTGGAGACAGGTGACATAAGTTTCTCACGGTTGTTGTTGCTATAGCGTTTTCTTGGCGCGGCGGCAGCGTCCGCGCATTCCAAAGAACTTGGCTGCCTGATGGACGGTCAACCGGACCAGACACCACCGTCGATAGAGTGAGGCAAAAGCTTCAGGTCGATACTAGGTCAAGCAATGAAGCGAATTCTTGTCCGAGAGGCTGTTTGGACGAGTCTCAGGGCACCCGGTCTGCAGATTCAGATGGGTTAGCAGAGCGTTCTGACGAGGCCAAATTACAAATTTGGCTTGCGAAATACTCCCAGTCGCTATACCTACCGCGCATAATCAACAAATTCGATCCCATTTTACGGAGCGACGGTCGATGGCGCGCGTCACGGTAGAAGATTGTATTGATAAGGTCGACAACAGATTCGATCTGGTCCTTTTGGCGGCCCACCGCGCCCGTATGATTTCGTCTGGGTCACAACTTACAGTTGACCGTGATAATGACAAGAACCCAGTTGTATCTTTGCGTGAAATTGCGGATTCGACCATCTCTCCGGAAGATTTGCGGGAGGAACTGGTCCATTCCTTGCAAAAGTTCGTCGAAGTCGACGAACCGGAACCCGATACCGTGCCTTTGATCGGCTCAGCCGGCGCCAGCGTGGATGCCGATGATACCGAGGTCGCGGTCGAGCGGATGACCGAGGAGGAACTTTTGAAGGGCCTCGAAGGCTTGGCGCCTCCGGAAGAGCAGCCGGAAGAAGACGAATAATATCAGGCCCAAGGCGGTTATGACGTTTCGAAAGCCCGGACCCGCAGGTCCGGGTTTTTGCATTTATGAAGAAAATTTAATGTATGATGGCGGTCCTGCCCGGAACATGGGGTCAATGCGGCCCCCAGCATCGGAAAGCTCGAAATCTTGAGCGAATTCAGACCGGATTCCGCTTCCCGCACGCGCGCTCTGGGGTACATTGGCGATTGTAAGCGGGCGGACTCGGACCGCGGATGAAGGCAGCAATCGATGGCGTATTGGCGCCGCACCCCCCGGCAGATGCAGGCCGCGGCCGATTCGGTCGCCGTGACGCTTCCTGTCCCTGTTCCGGCGACCAGGCCGGTCCGGGCGCCGCGGTCGCGCATGATGCGGCAATACGATCTGGTCGATCGGGTCCGTGCCTATAACCCGAACACCAACGAAGATTTGCTTAACCGCGCCTATGTTTACGCCATGAAGGCGCACGGCGCTCAAACCCGGGCCTCCGGCGACCCGTATTTTTCGCATCCGCTGGAAGTCGCGGCTATCCTGACCGACCTCAAGCTTGACGACGCCACCATCGTCGCCGCATTGCTGCATGACACCATCGAGGATACCGAGGCGACCCGGGGCGAAATCGATTCCGTGTTCGGCCACGAGATCGGCGCCCTGGTGGAAGGTCTCACCAAGCTGAAGCGGCTGGAACTGGTGTCGCGGGAGGCCAAGCAGGCCGAAAACCTGCGCAAGCTGCTACTGGCCATTTCCGACGACGTTCGCGTGCTGCTGATCAAGCTCGCCGACCGTCTCCACAACATGCGCACGCTGGAATTCGTGCCGCCGGCGGCACGGCGCCGCATTGCCGAGGAGACCCTCGACATCTATGCGCCGCTTGCCGGCCGCATGGGCATGCAGGAAATGCGCGAGGAACTCGAAGATTTGTCGTTCCGTACGATCGACCCGGAAGCCCATGCGGTCGTGATGAAGCGCCTGGATGGGCTGGAAGAGCGCAACCGCAACCTGATCGGGGAGATCGAAAGCCAGCTCTTAAAGAATCTCGAGAAAAACGGCATGACTGCGCACGTTTACGGCCGGCGCAAGCGGCCGTTTTCGATCTGGACCAAGATGGAGCGCAAGTCGGTCGGCTTCGAGCAACTGTCCGATATTTTCGGATTTCGCGTCGTGCTCAACGACATCGAAGCCTGCTATCGCGCGCTCGGCGTCGTGCACATCACGTGGCCGGTGGTGCCCGGCCGGTTCAAGGATTACATCTCGACGCCAAAACAGAACGACTACCGTTCGATTCATACCACCGTGATCGGTCCCGGCAAGCAGCGCGTCGAACTGCAGATCCGTACCGAGGACATGGATCAGATTGCGGAATACGGCATCGCCGCGCACGCCTTCTACAAGGATGGCGTCGGCTCTCCGACCGAATTGCTCAATCGTGAATCCAGCGCCTTTGCGTGGCTGCGCCATACCGTCGAGGTACTTTCCGAGAGCTCCAACCCCGAGGAGTTTCTCGAGCATACCAAGCTCGAGCTGTTTCACGATCAGGTATTCTGCTTCACGCCGAAGGGAAAATTGATCGCGCTGCCGCGGCAGGCCAACGTGATCGATTTCGCCTACGCGGTGCATACCGACGTCGGCAACAGCGCGGTGGGCTGCAAGATCAATGGCAAGTTCGCGCCGCTGTCGTCGGAATTACAGAACGGCGACGAGGTAGAGGTTCTGACTTCGGCCGCCCAGGAAGCGCCGCCGTCGGCATGGGAGTCGCTCGCGGTGACCGGCAAGGCGCGGGCGGCGATCCGTCGCGCGACCCGTACCGCCGTGCGCGATCAGTATGCCGGACTGGGCCGGCGCATCGTCGAACGGTTGTTCACGCGCGCCAAAATCGAATACGCCGACGACAAGCTCAAAGGCGCGTTGCCACGGCTGGCGCGTGCCTCGATCGACGACGTGATGGCATCGGTCGGGCGCGGCGAGATGCGGGCCTCCGACGTCGCGCGGGCGATGTATCCGGATTACAAGGAAGAGCGCGTCGGCAGGTTCGGCGCGAAAAAGAGTCTCGCGGTCAAGCTGCGGCTCAAATCGCCGCCCGAACCGCCCCGCAGCCCGTCGGCGATACCGATCCGCGGCATCAACTCCGATCTGCCGGTGAAATTCGCGCCGAACGGTGGGGCGGTTCCGGGCGACCGTATTGTCGGCATCGTGTCGCCGAAGCAGGGCATTACGATCTATCCGATCCAGTCGCCCGCGCTGAAGGATTTCGAGGACGAGCCGGAGCGCTGGCTCGATGTGCGCTGGGACGTCGATGAGTCGACGCCGCAGCGTTTTCCGGCGCGGATCATGGTCGACAACGTCAACGAGCCCGGAAGTCTGGCGCAGGTGGCGACCGTCATCGCCGAACATGACGGCAATATCGACAATATCAGTATGTCCAGGCGCTCGCCGGATTTCACCGAACTCACTATCGATCTCGAAGTCTATGATCTGAAGCATCTCAGCGCTATCATCGCCCAGTTGCGCGCCAAAGCCGTGGTCGCACGGGTCGAACGCGTCAATGGATAGCCAAGTTCGTCTTTGCCGGGCTTGACCCGACAATCCATCCACTACAAAGACTCTTTGCGAAAATTTGATGGAGGCGCGGGGCAAAGCCCGCGCACGACAGCCAACGGGTTATCGCGCATGCCTAGAACCGAAGCTCCTCCGCTGCGTCTCGGAGTCAATGTCGATCACGTCGCCACGCTTCGCAACGCGCGGGCAGGCGAGCGTCCGGATCCGGTGCGCGCGGCGCTGACCGCGATCGAAGCGGGCGCCGATGGCATTACCGCGCATCTGCGCGAGGATCGCCGCCACATACGCGACGCCGACATGGCACGCCTGAAGGCCGAAATCTCGAAGCCGCTGAATTTCGAGATGGCGGCGACCGAAGACATGCTGCGGATTGCGCTGGCGACTAAACCTCATGCGGTTTGCCTGGTGCCCGAGCGCCGGGAGGAATTGACCACCGAAGGCGGCCTCGACGTGGCCGGCCAGCACAACGCGCTGGCTCCGTTTATCAGCCGGCTGAACGACGCCGGCGTGCGGGTGTCGCTGTTCATCGCCGCAGATCCGGCTCAGATCGAGATGGCGGCAAGGCTGCGTGCGCCGGTGATCGAAGTCCACACCGGCGCCTGGTGCGACGCCGTGGTGGAGGGCGAGACGGCGAAGGCCGAAGCGGAATGGCAGCGCATCGTCGTCGGGGCGAAGCTTGCGCAATCCGCCGGGCTTGAAGTGCATGCGGGGCACGGCCTCGATTATGCAACCGCCGAGAGCATCGCTGCGCTGCCGCAGATCGTCGAACTCAACATCGGCTATTACATGATCGGCGAAGCCCTGTTCGTCGGTCTTGCCGAGACGGTGCGGACCATGCGGGCGGCGATGAACCGCGGGCGCATGAAGCTCGAAATCGACTTGTGATCATCGGCGGGCCGGAACGCACCGAGGCGCCAAGCCTCCGGGAAGATGGTGGTCGCGACCGGCGGAGCGATTCGCCGAGCAAGCCTGCTCCTGGGCGCTCGGCCCGGATCCGGCAGAGCCGCTAACCACCTTACCGATGATTCGCCGTTTGCGAAGCTTCGGTCATAATTTCGGCGGTCCTTCCAGGCAAATCCCAAGGCGCCGGACCAGCATCGCCCGGCACCATGCGGAAAACTAAAAATAATTGTTTTTTCAACGGGTTAGAAAGTTTTCACAGCCGCGTTGATTGCGCGCTTGCGAACAACGGTCTAAAACCTCGCGCGAGTGTACTTCGAGCCAGGGCGATTTCAGGTCCGCACCGGATGTCGTTCTAAATCTTCAGAACAAGCGGCATTTTTCGACGCGAAACGACGGCCGGTTCGCGTAAAGAAAATGCTCTGCCACCGCGCGCGGTCGCGACGGGAATTGGGAAAGCGATGAGCGTGACATCCGGGGCAAAATCTGAAAGCGGCATCGGCGAAACCATCCGCGTCGTTATCCACGCGCTCCTGATCGCGTTGGTGATCCGCACCTTCCTGTTCCAGCCCTTCAATATCCCTTCCGGATCGATGAAGGCGACTCTGCTGGTCGGCGACTATTTGTTCGTGTCGAAATACTCGTACGGCTACAGCCATTATTCGATTCCGCTGTCGCCTCCGCTGTTTTCCGGCCGCGTCTTCGGCTCGGAGCCCTCGCGCGGCGATGTCGTGGTGTTCCGGCTCCCGAAAGACGATTCGACCGATTACATCAAGCGCGTGATCGGCTTGCCTGGCGACCGCATCCAGATGAAAGAGGGTCTGCTCTACATCAACGACAAGCCCGTCGTTCGCGAACGCTTATCCGACTTCGTCGGGGAGGACCCTTGCGGGTCGGACGCGACGGCAAGGGTCAAGCGCTGGAGGGAAACGCTGCCGAATGGCGTGACCTATGAGTCGCTGGACTGCGTCGACAACGGTTTTTACGACAACACCAACGTCTATACCGTGCCCGCCAATCACTTTTTTATGATGGGCGACAACCGCGACAATTCCACCGACAGCCGGGTGCTGTCGGCGGTCGGCTACGTGCCGTTCGAGAACATCGTAGGCCGGGCCCAGATGATCTTTTTCTCGATCGCAGAGGGGGAACATGCCTGGGAGATATGGCGCTGGCCCACCGCGGTGCGCTGGAATCGCATATTCTCCATCGTGCGATGAACGACGAATCACCTGACATCCAGACCTTATCGACGTCAGTCGGGGCGCGCCCTGAAGCCGACGGCGGCGCAGAGCCTCCGGCGGCCAAAAAAAGACGCGGCAAGGCCGCGGCCACGGCCGAAGCTGCGGCCATCGAGGCGCGGATCGGCCACAACTTCGCGGACCCGTCGCTGCTGGCGACTGCCTTCACCCACGTTTCCGCTCTGAAATCGGCGCGCAGCCGCAGCGACAGCTATCAGAGGCTCGAATTCCTCGGCGACCACGTGCTTGGACTGATCGTGTCCGACATGCTGTATCGCGCGTTTCCGAAAGCCGACGAAGGCGAATTGTCGAAACGATTGGCCGATCTCGTTCGCAAGGAAACCTGCGCCGACGTGGCCAAATCGCTCGGCCTGCTCGAAGGTATCAAGCTCGGCGCCGTCGGCGCCGGTGCCGGCGCGCGCCTGCGCAAATCGGTGATCGGCGATATCTGCGAAGCGGTGATAGGCGCGGTGTATCTCGACGGCGGGTATCCCGCGGCGGCGCAATTCGTCCAGCGTAACTGGGAAGAGCGGATGCGCACCTTGAAGCGTCCGCTGCGCGATCCCAAGACCGTGCTGCAGGAATGGGCGCAGGGCAAGGGCTTGCCGACGCCGGTCTATCGCGAGGTCGAGCGTACCGGGCCGCATCACGATCCGCAATTTCGTGTTGCGGTGGATCTGCCGGGACTGGCGCCGGCCGAAGGCATCGGCGGCAGCAAACGCGCCGCCGAGAAGGTGGCGGCATCGGTGATGATCGCGCGCGAAGGCGTCAAATAATGAGCAGTGACGTACCGGCGGCTGCGCTGCCGACGCGCTGCGGTTTCGTCGCGCTGATCGGCGCGCCCAACGTCGGCAAGTCGACGCTGGTCAATGCCCTGGTCGGCTCGAAAGTCACCATCGTGTCGCGCAAGGTGCAGACCACGCGCGCCTTGATCCGCGGCATTGTCATCGAAGCCGACGCGCAGATCATCCTGGTCGATACGCCCGGCATTTTCCTGCCCAAACGAAGGTTGGACCGGGCCATGGTGTCGACCGCGTGGAGCGGGGCGCATGACGCCGATCTGGTCTGTGCGCTGCTCGATGCGCGCGCGGGTATCGACGAGGAAGCCGAGGCCATCCTCACCCGACTCGCAACGGTGCGGCACCAGAAAATCCTGGTGCTGAACAAGATCGATCTGGTGCCGCGGGAAAAGCTGCTGGCGCTCACCCAGGCGGCCAATGCGCGCCTGGAATTCGAAAAGACTTTTATGGTTTCGGCGCTGTCCGGTGATGGGGTGGATGATTTGCGCAGGGCCCTGTCGGAGATGGTGCCTGCAGGGCCGTTCCACTACCCGGAAGACCAGATGTCGGACGCGCCGATGCGGCATCTGGCGGCCGAGATCACCCGTGAAAAGATCTTCCGGCAGTTGCATCAGGAGCTGCCCTATCAATCCACCGTCGAGACCGACAGTTGGACCGAACGCAAGGACAAGTCGATCCGGATCGAGCAGACGATTTTCGTCGAGCGCGAGAGCCAGCGCAAGATCGTGCTCGGAAAGGGCGGCGCTACGATCAAATCGATCGGCGCGGATTCGCGGAAAGAAATCGCTGAGATCGTCGGCGTTCCCGTGCACCTGTTCCTGTTCGTCAAGGTCCGCGAAAACTGGGGCGACGATCCCAATCGCTACCGCGAAATGGGTCTTGAATTTCCCAAGGAATAGCCGGCGCCTCGATGACCCTCCCCAGGCATGTCGTATGGTTTCAGGTGCTGCTCTACCTGTCGCTCGCGCTCGACGCGCTGTCGGTCGCCTTTCAGGACCGCACGCCGACGGCGGCGATTCCGGAAACCACGATCCTGGCCGCCAACGTGATCGCAGCCTGCATGATCCTGCTGTTGGTCCACTTGGTCGGGCTCGCGGCGCGACAGCGCAAGAACTGGCCGCGCTGGGTGCTGGCCGCAGCATTGTCGTTCTCGGTGATTTCGCTGATGCAGGTCATCGGCGACAACGGATTGCAGTTGGACAGCGCCATCGAGGCGGTTTCCTGCGCCCTGACCGCTGTCGGGCTTTATGCTTCCTTCACGGGAGACGCCAAGGGCTGGTTCAATTCGTAGTCGCAGTGGCCGCCCTACGTGCTAGGCTCTCTTCATGGAATGGACCGACGACGGCATCGTGCTGGGGGCGCGGCGGCATGGCGAGTCCTCGGCCATTGTCGAGCTGTTGACACGCGGCCATGGCCGGCACCTCGGTCTGGTGCGCGGCGGCTCGGGTTCGAGGATGCGGCCGCTGCTGCAGCCTGGCAACAGCGTGCGCGCGGTGTGGCGGGCGCGGCTGGACGAGCATCTCGGCACGTACGTCATCGAAGCCACGCGGCTGCGCGCCGCCACCGTGCTGGCGTCAAGCCACGCGGTCTACGGCGTGACGCATCTCGCCTCGCTGGCGCGGCTGCTGCCCGAGCGCGACCCGCATGAAGACATCTACGACATGCTCGAGCGCACTCTGAATGATTTCGACGACATCGGCGAAGCCGCGGTGCATCTGGTGAAATTCGAGCTGGCGATGCTGGCCGAACTTGGTTTCGGCCTTGACCTTGAAAATTGTGCGGCGAGCGGGGTGACCACTGAGCTGATTTACGTGTCGCCGAAATCCGGCGGCGCGGTGTCGCGGCAGGCTGGCGAGCCATGGCGCGACAAGCTCTTGCGGTTGCCGCCTTTTCTGCGCGAGAGCGATGATGGCCGTAACGGCTGGTCGGACCAGGATCTGATGGACGGGTTTCATCTGACGGGACTGTTCCTGATGCGCCACGTGCTGGAGCCGCGCGGGCAAGCCCATTCCGACGCGCGCGAGGGCTTCATCAATGCGGTGGCGAGACACCGGGCGAGGGTAGGCACCGCGTCACTCTAACGGGTCGTTCCGGCGAAGGCGGCGACCCATACGCCATGTCGTCTCGTCCCGGCAACGGCCAATGCCTTCTTCAATCGCGGCCGCCAGGGGTCACGGATCTCTGCCTGCGCCGGAACGACGTAAGGGTGATTCGCGGCTTGCCCGATTGAGCCCGAAAGCTTAACTCCTCCTCATGGGAAAAACACTGATTCCGCCAGAACCGGCGGAGATTCACGAGGTTCAGCTGCGCGAGGCGCTGGAAGAGCGCTATCTCGCCTATGCGCTCTCGACCATCATGCACCGCGCGCTGCCGGATGCGCGCGACGGCCTGAAGCCGGTGCATCGGCGCATCCTCTACGGCATGCGGCTGCTGCGGCTGGATCCCGGTACGCCGTTCAAGAAATCCGCGAAAATCGTCGGCGACGTGATGGGCTCGTTCCATCCCCACGGGGATCAGTCGATCTACGACGCGCTGGTGCGGCTGGCGCAGGATTTCTCCTCGCGTTATCCGCTGGTGGACGGGCAGGGCAATTTCGGCAATATCGACGGCGATAATCCCGCCGCCTATCGCTACACCGAAGCGCGCATGACCGAGGTCGCGCGGCTGCTGCTCGATGGCATCGACGAGGACGGCGTCGAATTCCGCGCCAATTACGACGGTCAGTCGAAAGAGCCGATCGTGCTGCCCGGCGGGTTTCCCAATTTGCTGGCCAATGGCGCCCAGGGCATCGCGGTAGGCATGGCGACCGCGATCCCGCCGCATAATGCAGCCGAACTCTGCGACGCCGCCCTGCATCTGATCGACAAGCCCGATGCGAAGTCGAAGGCGCTGCTGCGCTTCGTCAAGGGTCCGGATTTCCCCACCGGCGGCATCATCGTCGATTCCAAGGAGAGCATCGCCGAGGCCTATATGACCGGGCGCGGCTCGTTCCGCACCCGCGCCAAGTGGAGCCAGGAGGAAGGCGCGCGGGGCACATGGGTGGTGGTCATCACCGAAATTCCGTGGCTGGTGCAGAAATCGCGGCTGATCGAAAAGATCGCCGAGCTTCTCAACGAGAAGAAGCTGCCGCTGGTCGGCGACGTCCGTGACGAATCCGCCGAGGACATCCGCGTCGTCATCGAGCCAAAGTCGCGCGCGGTCGATCCTGAACTGCTGATGGAATCGTTGTTCCGGCTGACCGAGCTGGAGAGCCGGATCCCGCTGAACCTCAATGTGCTGGTAAAGGGCCGCATCCCAAAGGTGCTTGGGCTCGCTGAAGCCTTGCGCGAATGGCTCGACCATCTGCGCGACGTGCTGTTGCGCCGTTCCAATTACCGCAAGCAGCAGATCGAGCATCGGCTCGAGGTGCTCGGCGGCTATCTGATCGCGTACCTGAACATCGACAAGGTGATAAAGATCATCCGCAGCGAGGATGAGCCGAAGCCGGCGCTGATCAGGGCGTTCAGGCTTACCGATATCCAGGCCGACGCCATCCTCAACATGCGCCTGCGCTCCCTGCGCAAGCTTGAGGAAATGGAAATCCGCACCGAAGACAAGAATCTCCGCAGCGAATTGAAAGGCATCAAGGGCATCCTCGGCTCCGAATCCGAACAGTGGACCAAGGTCGGCGATCAGGTCCGAAAAGTGCGCGACATCTTCGGACCGAAGACGCCGCTCGGCAAGCGCCGCACTTTGTTCGCCGACGCGCCGGAGCACGATCTGGCCGCGATCGAGGAAGCTTTTGTCGAGCGCGAGCCGGTCACCGTGGTGGTTTCCGACAAGGGCTGGGTGCGCACGCTCAAGGGTCACGTCGCCGATCTGTCCGGACTGACGTTCAAGACCGACGACAAGCTGGACAAGGCGTTCTTTGCCGAAACCACGTCAAAACTCCTGCTGTTCGCCACCAACGGAAAATTCTATTCGCTGGACGTTGCAAAGCTGCCGGGCGGGCGCGGACATGGCGAGCCGATCCGGATGTTCATCGACATGGAGCAGGACGCCGCCATCGTGTCGCTGTTCGTCAATACCGGCGGCCGCAAGTTCCTGGTGGCCAGCCACGAGGGGCAGGGCTTTATCGTCAACGAGGACGATTGCGTCGGCAACACCCGCAAGGGCAAGCAGGTGCTCAACGTCGAGATGCCGAACGAGGCGCGGGCGCTTGCGACCGTCAACGGCGATACCGTTGCGGTGATCGGCACCAACCACAAGATGGTGATCTTCCCGGTCGACCAGGTGCCGGAGATGGCGCGCGGCCGCGGCGTCCGGCTGCAGAAATACAAAGGCGGCGGGCTGTCGGACGTCGCGACCTTCGATGCCAAGGCCGGGTTGACCTGGAAGGATTCGGCGGGCCGCGACCAGAGCATGAGCTGGAAGGAATTGACGGACTGGCGCGGCAACCGCGCCGACGCCGGCCGCCTCGCGCATGGCCTGCCGAAATCGAACCGGTTTGGCCGGGGCGTGGAGTAGGGCAGATCAGGCGAAGCCGTCGCAAGTACCGCTGCTCAAGCCGAAGAATAACGCCTCGATGAAGCCGCCGTTGCCATAGGCTGCGTAAGACGATGCTCAGCAGCATGAAGGAAACGATGCCGGGTACGATGAACAGGCCGCCGGCCATGATGCCTCCCGCGGTCCGATGCAGCAGCCAGCCGATATAGGTCGCAAGCTGCTGCGCCTCCGGACCCGGCAACAGCATGCAGTAATTAAGCGCGTGCAAGAACCGGTTTCGGATATCAGTTTTTCCTCGACCAGAATGCGATGCATCACGCGATCTGCCCCGCCGGGCCGCCAAAGGAGAGCAGCGCAATTCGCAGCCGGACCGGAACGCCTCTCCGAAGCTGATGCCGTGACCGGCATCCGATGCGGTTACCTTGTGGTTCGCGGCGAGTTCGGTCATGGCTTTGCCTTGCGGCCCGGCCAGTTATGGGTTTCCCCGGTGGGGTCGCGGCACCTGCGATAGAACGCGTCGTAGATTCAGGTTTACCGTGCGGTGGAACTTTTGCGCTTGCCGGCTATATAATTCGTGCAAGGAACGCCGCATCAAGGATAAGCCAATGCACTCGCATTCCGTCGACCGATGGACGCACGATCACGTTTTCCTTGGTCAACAGCACCTGCGCAACGAGCGCCGGACGTGGCTGGTTGCCGTCATCACCGCCGTCATGATGGTCGGCGAGATCGTGGCAGGCTCGTTGTTCGGGTCGATGGCGCTTCTCGCCGATGGCTGGCACATGGCGACCCACGCCGCCGCGCTTGGGATTGCCGCGCTCGCTTACCTGTTTGCCCGTCAGCACGCGCGCAATTCCCGGTTCGCCTTCGGCACCGGCAAGTTCGGCGATCTCGCCGCTTTTTCCAGCGCTATCATTTTAGCGATGATCGCGGTTCAGGTCGCCTATGAGAGCGCGGTCCGTCTTGTTCATCCGGTCCCGATTGCCTATGGCGAGGCCATACTGGTCGCCGTGCTTGGCCTCGTCGTCAATCTCGTCAGCGCGTGGTTGCTCCGCGACACGCATGACCACGAGCTGCACGGCCATGGCCATTCCCCGGGGCATCATCACCACGACAACAATCTTCGCGCGGCTTACGTCCACGTGCTTGCCGACGCCGCAACCTCGGTGCTTGCCATCGCGGCGCTGATTTTGGCGGCGAGCTTGCAATGGGTCTGGGCCGATCCGGCGGTGGGAATCGTCGGCAGCCTCGTGATTGCCGGTTGGGCCTACGGCCTGATCAAGGCCTCCGGCGCGGTGTTGCTCGATGCGAGCGTCGACAAGCATCTGGAGACCGTGATCCGCGACCGGTTGGAAACCAAGGGCGATCGCGTGACCGACCTCCATCTCTGGCAGGTCGGGCCCGGCCATCGCGCCGCCGTCATCTCGGTCGTATCCGACAATCCGCTGCCGCCGGCGACTTACAAGCGCCGCCTCGGCGGCCTGCGGGGGCTGAGCCATGTCACGGTCGAGGTCGAGCAGTGCCCGGATTGTTCGCACCCGGCCCAACTCTCGAACTAAGGCGCCGGCCGGCTTCAATTGCGAGGTGCGGAGAGGGGCGGAGGTCCGATGCTGACGGCTTTCTTTGGTTTCAGCGAGCCGGCATAGAACGACAATCCGGCGACCAGAAAAAGACAGACCAGATACACCGCATAGGATTGCGGCGGGGTGATCGCCCACCGCATAAAACCCCCGATCGCTGCCGCCAAGCCGGATTCGTTTTCCATTTCCCGATGCTGGAGCCTGGTCGGCGACAGGTCAAGCTGCTAGCTCGTCTTCTTCCGCATGGTGTAGAGAACCAGTGCCAGCAGCGCGCCCGCGGTCAGTACGATGCCAAGCGCTGACATCGCTTGGTGCGAAATCGTCGCTGCGAGCCACACCCCGATTGCTGCTGCCATCATCTGCCAGAATCCGAGCAGCGCCGACGCCGCACCGGCTTTCTCGCCGAACGGGGAGAGCGCCTGGGCGGTGCCCAGCGGGTTGACGATGCCCATGCCGAGCAGAAACACCAGCATTCCCCCGAGGAAGGGCAGGAAGGCGGGATTGAACGCCGCGACCAGCAGGATCGCGATGCCGCCGGTTGCCGCCAGCCACAGCCCGCCCCGGATCGAACGGTCGAGCCCGAAACGCGGCGCGAGTTTCGTCGCCAGCATGCCGGCGCCGAACACGACCAGCACGGTGCCTGCGAAGAACAGGCCGAGCTGGATCGGCGTGAAGTGCAGTCCCTCGATCAGCACCCGCGGGGCCGCCGAAAACATCGCGAACAAGCCGCCCATGATCAGGCTTACGGTTACCGCCGGAATCAGGAAGCGGCGATCGACGCTCAGACCGAAATAGGTCCTGGCGATTGCGAGCGGGTTGAGCGGAATCGGCGTCGAGGTATGGGTTTCGCCGAGCACCGCGCCGTAGGCCACCGCGGCGATGGCGGCGAACAGCGCGACGAACACGAATTCGGAACGCCAGCCGAAAGTGTGAGCGAGCGCGCCGCCCAGAAGTGGCGAGAAGCCGGGGGCGGCCGCCATTGCAATCATGATCAGCGCCATCGCGCGGCCGAGCGCGGCGCCGCTGAAGAGATCGCGGGCGATGGCGCGCGACAGCACCGAGGTCGAACAGGCGCCGCCGGCCTGGATCGCGCGCCCGATCAGCATGCCCGGCAGATCGCTGGCAAAGCCGCACCAGATACTGCCGGCGATGAACACGGCAAATCCTGCCAGTACCGGCATGCGCCGCCCGTAACGGTCCGAGATCGGTCCGACCGCCAGCTGTCCGATCGCGAATACCGCAAGGAATACGGTGATCGAGGCGGTCACTTCGGCCGTTGAAACATGAAGCGACGCCGCCATCTGCGGCAGCGACGGAAGCAGGATGTTGGTGGCGAGCGTGCCGATCGCGGCCAGCGTGGCGAGCACGGCTATTTGCGCGGTGGTCGAAGAAGCTTCCGGGCTCGGTACGGTCGTGATCGTGGCGACGGTCTGGTCGGTCATGGAAGCTCCCGGGTCGATATTGGATGATGTATATCATATAAATCGGAAGGCAACAGCGCCGATGGGCCGTTTTTAGAATTTCACGGCGTCATGCCCGGCCTCGGGGCCGGGCATCCACGTCTTACGTCCTCGCCGTGCAAAGACGTGGATGGCCGGGACAAGCCCGGCCATGGCGACCCTGCGCGTGCGGCTCAACAGGTACGCAGTTCCTTTCCGCCATCGTCGACCATGTCCGGTTGCCGGATCAGGCCGACCGCCGGCGACAGCAGGATCACCAGCGCCTGCGCGGCGAAGATCGCGACGGCGAGATAGAGACAAAGTTCGGCGCCATGGAGTCCGCCGACGGTGGCGCCGAGTGCAGCGCCTATGGGGCGCGCGCCGTAACTCATGATGTTGATCGCGGACACGCGCCCGAGCAGCCGCGGCGGCGTCACCGATTGCCGCAGCGTGGCGGTCGAGATCACCCACAGGATCGGGCCGGCGCCGAGCAGGAAGAAGCCCAGTCCCGCGAGCAGCGGGCTCGGAACAACGGTGGTCAACGCCAGGACCATGGCGGCAGTGAAGCCGGTGACAGGACCGAGCGCGATCACGGTGCCGAACCGCAGGCGTTGCAACACGCTTGTCGCCGACAGCGCGCCGACCACCATGCCGACGCCGTACATCGCCAGCGTGGTGCCGACGCCTGACGCCGACAGTCCGAGATGACGGATCGCATAGGGTACGAACACCGAAAGCACGAGAAACGATGCAATGTTGAAAATGAACTGCGTTGCGAACACCGGCCGCAGCAGGGAGTGCTGGAACACAAACGCAGCACCTTCTTTGATTTCCCGCAGCGGATGCCGCTTCGCCGCGGCCTCCCGCGCGGGTTCGTAAATCCCCGACAGCAGCAGCACCGCCGATATCGACAGCGCCGCGGCGAAACCGAACGCCGGCGCGGCACCCGCCCATCCGACCAGCACGCCGCCCAAGGCCGGGCCGCCCGCGAACGCAACCGTGCGCGCAAGCTCGATACGCGCATTGGCCGATGGCAGCGATTGCGCCGGCACCAGGGAAGGCACCAGCGCCGGCGCCGCCACGCTGTAGGCGACCGTTCCGCATACGGAAACAAAGCCAAGCAGCGCGAGCAGGGGCAGTGTCAGCATGTCGAGCGATATCAGCGCCAGGATGCCAAGCAGCGCCGCGGCGCGCAGTGCCTCCGAGCCTGCCATCAGCGCGCGCCGCGGGATGCGGTCCGCCAGCAGGCCTGCCGGAATCGCGAACAGGATAAACGGCAGCGTCAGCGCGGTCTGCAGCAGTCCGGTCTGGCCTTCGCCGATGCCGAGCATCAGCACCGCGGCGATCGGCGCCGCGGCCAGCGCGATCTGTTCGGCCGACTGCGCCGCAAGGTTGGACCAGGCCAGACGATTGAAGGTCGGGGGCAGCCATGGGGTCTGAAAAGCGGACATGGTCGATTTCCTGAACAGTCGTTTCCTGCTCGGCACTCTCCGCCTCCGGCTGCGGTCAAACCACCCGCTTCCCGACCGGAGACAGCTTGTGTCATTCCGGCGCAGGTTCGCCCGGGGACCGGTATCCGACGCAGGGCCCGACCGAGCGAGGCATTGAAAACGGCGGCCGACGGCGGCGCGGGAATCCCGCTGAATCCGGTGCAACGGACCGGCATTAACCGCGTTCGGCCACGTTTTTACGGTGGGCCGCCGATCGGCGCGGGGCGGCATGATCGCTGCCTTTCAAGCTCATCTTCGCCGGCATCCGACCCGATGCGGCACACGAGAGGCTTGGAGGATTTCATGCTGGTTTCAAATCACGCCGCCCTGCCAGCGGCTAGGCTTGCGGATTATCTGGCCATCGCGCGGCCGGATCACTGGATCAAACATGTGCTGATCATTCCCGGCGTCGCGTTCGCGCTCATCATGTCCGCGGCCGCGCCGATCGACGTCGCGGCGCTGGCCGGACGCCTGATCACCTGCCTGTTCGTGGCGATGGCGCTGTCGTCGGCCAACTACACCATCAACGAATGGCTCGACGCGCCGTTCGATGCCATGCATCCCACCAAGCGTGCGCGGCCAGCGGTCCAGACCACGATGTCTCCCGCCATCGTCTTCGCGCAATATATCCTGCTGACCTCCACCGGCATGCTCGCCGCCAATACTCTGGGCGGCAGCTTCAGCCTGGTTGCGGTGGTGTTCGCGATTTTCGGCGTGATCTACAACGTGCGGCCGATCCGCGCCAAGGATCGCGCCTTTCTCGATGTCATCGTTGAATCGCTCAACAATCCGCTGCGTTTCCTGTTCGGCTGGTTCGCGGTCACCGCGCATGTCGCGCCACCGGCCTCGATCCTGCTCGCTTACTGGTTCGGCGGCGCTTTCCTGATGGCGGCCAAACGCGTCTCGGAACATCGCGCCATCGTCGAGGCGGGCGGCACCGCAAGCCTTGCGGCATATCGCCCGTCTTTTGCCGTCTATACGCAGTCGAGCCTGGTGACGAGCTGCCTTGTTCATGCCCAGGGCTTTGCATTCATGATGGCGATCTTCTTGCTGAAATACAGGATTGAATACCTCGTCGTCATTCCGCTGCTGATCGCATTGTTCGCGGCCTATATGCGGCTTGCCCTGACGCCGGACTCGGCCGCCGCGCGGCCGGAGGAATTGATGCGGCAGCCGGCGATGCTGATCGGTGCTGCGGTCACGATGGCGCTGTTCGGCATCCTGACCTTCGTCGATCTGCCCTGGCTGAACGGATTGACCAGTTCCGATCTGATCCATCTCGGGCTGGCGCGCTGACATGCCGGCTGCAGCCCACTATGAAGTTCCAAAAAACAGCGTAGCGGCAGCCGCGACGCTGCTGTTATTCACGATGCTGGTCGCGCTGCTCGATGGCCCGATCTGGCTGGTGAAGCTGGTGCCGACGCAAGATGGCCCGGTGCATCTCGCACAAGCCGACTTGATCGCGCGTTTCGGCTGGGGTGGCGCGCTGCAGGAGCCCGCCGCGTCGTTTTATCAATGGAATCCGCGCCTCGAGCCCAACTCCGCCATCTACTTCGTGCTTGCGGGCCTGATCAGGCTGAGCGGCGACGCGCTGATGGCCAACACACTTTTCCTCAATCTGTATGGACTGCTCTGGATCGCCGCCGCGTTTGCCGTCTGTCGCGGGGAAACCCAACACCCGGCATTGCCGATGCTGTTGTTGCTGCCGCTCGCCTTCGGGGTCTTCATCCATTGGGGGTTCTATAATTATGCGCTCGGCGTGCCGCTGTTTCTGCTGTTCGCCAGCTTCTGGCGCAAGGCCGGAGAACGTCGCAATGTCGTCACCTTCCTGACCACCGCATTATTCCTGGCGGCGCTTTGCCTGACACACATCACAGCCGTCGTCGCGGCCTGCCTGCTGCTTGCCGCCGATGGTCTCGCCCGCGCCGTCCGGACGCTGGATCAGTCCGGCATTCGCACCGCCATGCGGCAATTGTGCATCGACGGCGCCTGGGCGGCCGGGGCCGCGATTCCGGTACTGCTGATAACCGCCAGCTTCTTGATGGCGTACCAGAATATTCCCGGCGAAGCCGCGGGCAGCGAGGGCGGGCTGCTGCAGATCCTGCGCCGGATCATGGCAGCGACCTACCTGTTCAGCTTTACGAGGTGGGAGATCGTAGGCCTTGCTCCCCTGTTGGCCGCGCTGCTGATCGCGGGCGCGGCGGCGTTGCGCCGGATCAGATCCGGCGATCTGATTTGGCCCGTCTTCCTTGCGCTGGTGGTCGTGCTGTCGTTGCTCGATCTGAAGACCGGGGCGGCTTCGCTCTCTGAGCGACTGGCGCCCTTCACCTGGATCGCCGTGGTGATGGCGATCGCAAGCCGGCAACCCGGTGCCGCGCTGGTACGTACGCTTTGCCTCGCCGCGCTCGCCGGACTGATCGGCCAGACCGCGATCCGCTCGGCGGCTTACAAGAACTGGTCGGCCACGCTGGACAGCGAACTCGACGCCGGCCGGGCCAACCCGGGTGAAACCTTTGTCAACGCCGACCTTATCCCACAGCGCAGCAGCGCATTGTTCACCTGGCGGGTTCGACCGACGCTTCACGCGGCCCAGACCGCAGCACTCGCCGCGCACGGTGCCGGACTGTCGTCGCCACTGCCCTCAACCCGGTATTTCGGCTATTTCCCACTGCAATACATCCAAGCACATGATTTTATGCGCGCGGCACCGGACTGGGAGTCCGAGCCGGATGCAGCCTCGCTGGCCAACTTCCGCAAAGTTAATCGTGGAGCGCCGCATATCCTGATCGTGTCATCTTCCGATGACTCCGGTGCCGCATTGGCGCGCCGGCTCGGATATGGCGATTGCAGGGTCAGCGATGGCGCGCCCCAGCTCGCCATATGCAGGGTCGCGGCGCGACAAAGTGTCGTGCACTTATGGGAGCGAAATTCCTCGCCTATCCCAGATGCAGTTGCAAATTAGTTGCAACAAACCCGGAAATAGTTCATCCTGGGAAGATGGATGCGCTTTCGCCCAAGATAATACCCGACCCTCCGGCTCCGTCCGCCGTGCGCGGCGTGCTGGGTGCGTCGGGCTGGCGTTCAAGCAACGGGCCGGAGACCGAGCGTAGCCTGGCCGACGTCAACGCGACCATCCGGGTCCCGGTCGGCGGGCACTGGTTCCGCAGATTGCTTGCCTTTGCCGGTCCCGGTTACCTGGTTTCGGTCGGCTATATGGACCCCGGCAACTGGGCCACCGATCTCGCCGGCGGCGCGCAGTTCGGCTACACGATGCTGTCGGTGATCCTGCTGTCGAATGTGATGGCGATATTGCTGCAGGCGCTTGCCGCGCGGCTAGGCATCGTCACCGACCGTGATCTCGCGCAGGCCTGCCGCGACAGTTTTTCGAAACCCGTCAATATCATGCTGTGGCTGGCTTGCGAGGCCGCGATCATCGCCTGCGATCTGGCCGAGGTGATCGGCACCGCGATCGCGCTGCAACTATTGTTCGGCATTCCACTGATCGGCGGCGCGCTGATCGCGGCACTCGATGCGTTCCTGCTGCTGCTGTTGATGAACAAGGGTTTCCGGTTTCTCGAAGCTTTCGTCATTGCACTGCTGATCGTCATTGCGCTCTGTTTCACGGTCCAGATCGTCGCCGCCGCGCCGCCAGTGGCAGCGGTGCTGCGCGGCTTTGCGCCATCCGCCGCCATCGTCACCAATCCGGCGATGCTCTACATCGCCATCGGCATTATCGGCGCCACGGTGATGCCGCATAACCTCTATCTGCACTCGTCGATCGTTCAGACCCGGGCCTATCCGCGCACCGATGAAGGCCGCCGCGACGCGATCAAATGGGCGACCGCCGACTCGACCATCGCGCTGATGCTGGCGCTGTTCATCAATGCCGCCATCCTGATCGTCGCCGCGGCGACATTTCATGACAGCGGCCACGCCGATGTCGCCGAGATAGGCCGCGCGTTCGAGTTGTTGTCGCCGCTGCTCGGCCTCGGCATCGCCTCGACACTGTTTGCGATCGCGCTGCTAGCGTCCGGCCTCAACTCGACGGTCACGGCGACGCTGGCCGGCCAGATCGTCATGGAAGGGTTTCTGCGCTTAAGGATGCCGAGCTGGGCGCGCCGGCTGGTGACCCGCGGCATCGCCATCGTGCCGGTGATCGCGGTCACGGCGCTGTATGGCGAGCGTGGCACGGGACAATTGCTGGTGTTCAGCCAGGTCATCCTCTCGATGCAACTGCCGTTCGCGGTAATTCCGCTGGTGCGGTTCGTCTCGGACCGGCGCAAGATGGGCGACTTTGTCATTCCGCGTCCGCTGGCCATCGCGGCATGGATCGTCGCCGGCATCATCGTGACGCTGAACGTCAAGCTGCTGTTCGATACGATCACGGGGTGAGGCAATTCGTCATACGGGGCTTGACCTGCGTATCCCCCAATCTTCGACAAGAGTCTCGCAGAGCGGATGGATGGCCAAGTCAAGCCCGGCCATGACGCGGAGAGTAGGGCGCGCGCAGCGTCAATCCTGCGGCTCACTCGGCGTCTCGCCGGCGGCGTCGATGCGCAGCCAGCCCGAGGGCGCAAGCCGCTGCTGCGGCAGGAAGCGGCCCTTGTAGTCCATCTTCTTCGATCCTTCGATCCAGTAACCGAGATAGACGTACGGTAATCCGAGCCGCCGGGCGCGGGCGATGTGATCGAGAATCATGAAAGTGCCTAGCGAACGGCTTTCCTCGGAAGGCTCGAAGAACGAATACACCATCGACAGCCCGTCGCTGAGCACGTCGGACAGGGCGACCGCGACCAGGCTTTCGCCGCGGCCGGTGATGCCGCTGTCGGTGCCGCGCTTGCGGTATTCGATGATGCGGGTTTCGACATGGCTGTCCTCGACCATCATCGCGTAATCGAGCACGGTCATGTCGGCCATGCCGCCGTGGCGATGACGTTGGTCGAGATAGGCGCGGAACACCGAATACTGTTCCGAAGTCGGCACCGCGCTGCGCTGCTCTCCGACGATATCGGCGTTGCGCGCCAGAATCTTGCGGAAGTTGCGCGAGGGGCGGAACTCGTTGGCGATCACGCGGACCGACACGCAGGCCCGGCACTGGTCGCAGGCCGGGCGATAGGCGATCGACTGGCTGCGCCGGAAACCGCCATGGGTAAGCAGGTCGTTGAGATCGCCGGCCTTGTCGCCGACCAGATGCGTGAACACCTTGCGCTCATGCCGGCCCGGCAGGTACGGGCAGGGCGAGGGCGCCGTCAGATAGAATTGCGGGGTGTCGCGCGAGTGCTGGGTCACGTTGTGCCGTCAGTCTCCGAAGCAATCATGCCGAGCATCGCGCCGCGGAGGCCGATGGTCAATCGGTTTGCCCTGATGTCACCAGGTCCGGGCCGGCTGCGCGACCTGGGTCAACACCGAACTGTTGATAACTACCGTTCCCAGGATCATGTCGTGCAACAGCCGGCGGCGCCCGTTGAACAGGCCAACTAGCACAATCAGGGGCGTGAAGAACGATACCGAGACCCAGAACAGCACCGCATGCGCCGCGCCCAGCATGAAATAGCCGGAGGAGCCGTTCCAGGTGCGCATCTGCAGATCCAGCACGCGCATGCCGAGGGTCGCCGAATGCGGCCCGCCCAGCGACGCGCCGTAATAGACGATCGCCCAGATCACCGAGGCCGGCGACACCAGCCAGAACAGGCCCCAGCCGAGTCCCAGCGTGACTATGCCGAAGGCGGCGATGAACATGCAGACGAGCACCACGGGGATCGACAGGACCACGAGGTCGATCAGGAACGCGAATGCCCGCCGCGTCAGCACGCCGCGAAACAGCTCGGGCTGCAGCCAGGGATCGGGGGCATGCGGGGGAGGGCCGCCCGGCCGGGTGCCGCTGCCATATGAACCGCTGTCAGACATGAATCAGTCCTTTGTTGCCGCGCAGGACATGGGAACGGCCGCGCTCCGCTGCAAGAGAGCCAGCACCAAGTTTACCACGTCATTGGCGGGCGGAGCGAACAATCCAGAGTCGGAAGCACGGAAGGCTGGATTGCCTGGTCGCTGCGCTCCTCGCAATGACGAGGAGCGGCATTCCGCGCCCGATCCACCGCGAGCCCGATTGATTTTAGCCGGCCGACGGGCCAAGAGTCGTCTCGACAGTCGTCCGATGAGCAACTCCTGGATCATGAGCTTCAGCCCGCATGTCTGAAACCCCGTCGCGCGACCAAACGCCCAGGGACAACGCCATGTCGGTGGCGGCGATCTCGTCCGGGCGGGTGGAGTCCGGCGACAACGTATGGACCCGGCGGCTGGTGCTGTTCCTGCGCATCATGGCGGTCGTGTCGGTCGCCAAGGGCCTTTATCACTGGGCGCAGGTGACCGGCTTCGTCGGCGGCGAGGACGACGCGTTCGAAAACCAGTCGATGGCCTGGCAAACCACGACGGTGTATTTCGCGGTCATCGAACTGGTCGCCGCGGTGGGCCTCTGGCTCGCCACGCCTTGGGGCGCCGTGGTGTGGCTCACCACCGTCGTATCCATGGCGGTGATCGAATTGATGTTTCCCGCGATCTACGGCGGCAGCATCGCGATCGTCGCAGTCGAGGCGGCGATGCTGGCGGCCTATCTCGCGCTGGCCTGGATGGCCGCGCGGGAACGGCCGCCGTAAACCGGCTCTTCGTCATTCCGGGATGCGTGCGAAGCACGCAGACTACAGCAACAGCGCAGGCCTCTGGATTTCCGGGTTCGCGCGCACGGCGCGCCGCGAATGACGAGAGAAATGACGGGTCGCCTAAAATTTTCCGCTGTTTTTCAGGGTAATGTTTCAGTCACCCTAATGGCTTGGTCATCTGTATTACGCGAGTGTTTCGAATTGCAGCCGGTGTGTTCTTAAATGCGACATCCGGCCCAGACGAAGCGTGAACAGGGGACGCGCACCGTCAATGAAAGGTTGCGAAAAGTCCTTTATCGGCGGGCTTAATCCGCGATTCACTGTCTTAAATTCATGATCTCTTTATTGTCTTATTTAAGCTGATCTTCAAACGCCCTGCCTATGGTTTGGCTATCAGGCGGGACACAAGTTTCGTCGAAATAAATCGATAAAAAAGACAACAGGGGACGTGTCATGATGAAAGCCGTTGCAACGGCGGCGGAAACCGCTGAACGAACCGCCGGCCAGGCGCCGGTGCAGCCGCTCTATCTCGAAGCGTTGACGTTGGTGGAGCGGCTGCATCGCCGGCTGCTCGACGTGATCAAGGACGAATTCGACCGCCGCGGCCGCGCCGACATCAACTCCGTGCAGGCGCTGTTGCTCTACAATATCGGCGACAAGGAATTGACCGCGGGTGAACTGCGCACCCGCGGCTATTACCTCGGCTCCAACGTCTCCTATAATTTGAAGAAGCTGGTCGAACTCGGCTTCCTCGATCATCAGCGCAGCCGCGTCGATCGCCGCTCGGTCCGCATCCGCCTGACCGCGCAGGGCCAGGAAATCCGCCGCATCGTCGACGCGCTCTATCAGAAGCA
Organism: uncultured Bradyrhizobium sp.; assembly: GCF_964252615.1. Classification (NCBI taxonomy): domain Bacteria; kingdom Pseudomonadati; phylum Pseudomonadota; class Alphaproteobacteria; order Hyphomicrobiales; family Nitrobacteraceae; genus Bradyrhizobium; species uncultured Bradyrhizobium sp. The sequence continues at coordinate 46,456 of NZ_CAXUNQ010000016.1, read as the reverse complement.
TGTCAAGACCGTCGAGCAGGTCGGCGGCATCTCGAACGAGGAATTCGCAACCTTGAACAAGTCGCTGCACCGGCTGGAGCGGTTCTGGACCGACCAGATCCTGTACCGGCTCTGAGCCACCCCTTTATCGGGCCAAGCCGGCGTCTCAAAAGACCGGCAGCCCCACCGACAAGCGCATCGGCCCCGGCCGGTGCGCTTTTTTGTTCGCTGCAACATAAAGTTTCGGCTACGGGAACTTGTCCGGGCCATGTGCTTTATTAGTCGGATATTGGAGGACTGAAGTCATGTTGGTCGAGCGCGGCTTGCGGGTGATGAATGTCGAGTCGGTTGGCGACGCCTATGCGATCGCGTCGAACTATCTGCGCAAAACCGGCGTCATCCCCGATACGTTCGCCACCAATGACTGTCTGCTCGAAATCATCGTTCAGATGTTTCATCGCGGCGAATTCAACAAAATCCGCCTTGCCAACAAAGCGATCTCGCAGTTCGAGGCGAGCCGGCTCGGCTAACTTTGCAACTTCCCATGAACAGCTCCGAGGATTCGATGGATTCCGCGATCGAACGCATCATGCATACCTATGATCTGTTGATGAACCGGTCCGCCGCGGCCAGCATCGAGGCCCGCGTCCAGGTCACCGCGTATCTCGCCTCACTGTTCGAAGCCGGCGAAAAGGACACCCACCGCCTTACCGTGTGCGGGCTGACCTACCTGCGCGAACTGGACGGCAGCAGCGATCCGGTGAAGGCGGGATTTACCGGCCTGTAGGGGTACGTTCCCGGAGGCGCATTCCCTGGAGGCAACTGTCTCGGTTGTCGTTGCCGGGCTTGACTTGGCAATTCATCCTGTTCGAAAAATCCATTTCCTGAAAATGGATGGAGGTCAAGCCCGCGTAGGACGTGGCGTGCGGACGCAGCGCAACGCGTAGATTATGCGACGCGATGCGCTGCAGAGCCGGGGCCGGCATAAGCGGGCGATCCTGCGAGCATCCGGATCGAGCTTAGCGATTCCGGGCAGACGCCGCGTTCGCGGTCGTTTTCGGATTACTTCCCTGCCGGATACCATGCTATTTTGAAGGCTTACGGTTCGGGAGGTAACGACGCTCGATCCGTACGTTTGTTTCATCCTTTATATACCGCCGCGGCCCCGGGGACCCACCATGCTCACCCTCCATCACCTCAACGATTCCCGTTCACAGCGGATCCTGTGGCTGCTGGAAGAACTCGGCACGTCATATGAACTGAAACAGTACCAGCGCGACGCCCAGACGCGGCTGGCGCCGCCGGCGCTGGAGGCGGTGCATCCGCTCGGCAAGTCGCCGGTGATAACGGACGGCGACGTTACGATCGCGGAGTCCGGCGCCATCGTCGATTACGTCATCCGCCGCCATGGAGGCGGCAGGCTGATGCCGGCGCCGGATAGTGCCGATTACGAAGCTTACAACGAGTGGCTGCATTACGCGGAAGGCTCGGCAATGCTGCCGCTGATGATGCATCTCTACGTCTCGCGGTTGAAGGAGGCGGGCGCGCCGCTGCATCCACGCATCGACAGCGAGATGGCCAACCATCTCGGCTATGCCGACCGCGCGCTTGCAGGGCGCGCGTTCTTCGTCGGCGATTCGCTGTCGGGCGCCGATATTCAAATGAGTTTTGTCGCCGAGATGGCGAAAATATTCGACAGGATCGGGCCGTATCCGAATCTGGGCGCCTGGATCGCGCGCATGCATGCGCGGCCGGCGTTCCAGCGCTCGGTCGAAAAGGGCGGGGCGTATCGCTTCGCGAAATAACCGCCTGCGCGGAGATGACATGCCTGGCATCCCACTATATGTGGAATAAATACCGGGCAGCAGCCGCAACAGCTTGGCCTTGCCTACCCAATATGGTATCTGGCCAGTTCTGCTTTCGAGCGCTAACCATGACCGCCCGCAGCCTCGTCTAACAGCCTGCGGCGGTGGAGATATTTGCCCATGAGCTCCTTGTCCGGCAGCGCCAAGACCGCTTCGACGCCCAACTCGTTCTTCACCGCCACGCTTGCCGAGGCCGATCCCGAAATCGCCGCAGCGATTGGCGGCGAACTCGGCCGCCAGCGCCATGAGATCGAGCTGATCGCATCGGAAAATATCGTCAGCCGCGCGGTACTGGAGGCGCAGGGCTCGGTGATGACCAACAAATACGCCGAGGGCTATCCCGGCGCGCGCTATTACGGCGGCTGCGAATTCGTCGATGTCGCCGAGACGCTGGCGATCGAGCGCGCCAAAAAACTGTTCGGCGCCGGCTTCGCCAACGTGCAGCCGAACTCGGGCAGCCAGATGAACCAGGCGGTATTCTTGGCGCTGCTCGCCCCCGGCGACACGTTCATGGGCCTCGATCTCGCCGCCGGCGGCCATCTCACCCATGGCTCGCCGGTGAATGTTTCCGGCAAATGGTTCAACGCACAGCATTATACCGTGCGCCGCGACGATCAGATCATCGACATGGACGTGGTCGCGCGCCGCGCCGAAGAGGTGAAACCGAAACTGATCATCGCCGGCGGCTCGGCCTATTCGCGGCCGTGGGACTTCAAGCGTTTTCGCGAGATTGCCGATCATGTCGGCGCCTATTTCATGGTGGACATGGCGCATTTCGCCGGCCTCGTCGCCGGCGGCGTGCATGCCTCGCCGGTTCCGCATGCGCATATCGTAACCACCACCACCCACAAGTCGCTGCGCGGCCCGCGCGGCGGGCTGATGCTGTGGAACGACGAGGCGTTCACGAAGAAGTTCAACTCGGCTGTTTTCCCGGGGCTGCAAGGCGGCCCGCTGATGCATGTGATCGCGGCGAAAGCGGTGGCTTTCGCTGAAGCGCTGCGTCCGGATTTCAAGGTCTATGCCAGGAACGTGGTCGAGAATGCCAAGGCGCTGGCCGAAAGCCTGCGCGCCAACGGCCTCGACATCGTCTCCGGCGGCACTGACAATCACCTGATGCTGGTTGATCTGCGGCCCAAGGGTCTTAAGGGCAATGTCTCGGAGAAAGCGTTGGTGCGCGCAGCGCTGACCTGCAACAAGAACGGCATCCCGTTCGATCCGGAAACGCCGTTCGTCACCTCGGGACTGCGCCTCGGCACCCCGGCGACCACGACGCGCGGGTTCGGCGTCGCCGAATTCCGGCAGGTCGGCGGACTGATCGCCGAAGTGCTCAATGCGCTGGCGCAATCGCCCGACGGCAAGGCGCCGCTGGTCGAGGCTGCGGTGAAGGAAAAGGTGAAGGCGTTGACTGATCGTTTTCCGATTTATTGATTAAACGGAGGCCGATGGAATTGGCAGGCGTTTCCACATTCTCGGCGTCATGCGCGCGCATGAGCGGCGCATCCATCCCGGTCAAGCCCGGCCATGACGGAGCAAGCTAAGGAATGCGCTGCCCGAGCTGCAACAGCCTCGATACCCAGGTCAAGGACTCCCGTCCCACCGAGGATTCCGCGGTGATCCGGCGGCGCCGGGTTTGCATGGCCTGCAATTTCCGCTTCACGACGTTCGAGCGTGTGCAGTTGCGCGAACTCACGGTGATCAAGCGCAACGGCCGCCGGGTGCCGTTCGACCGCGACAAGCTGGTGCGCTCGCTGCAGATATCCCTGCGCAAGCGCCCGGTCGATCCCGAACGCGTCGAGAAGATGGTGTCGGCCATCGTGCGCGAACTTGAAAGCGGCGGCGAGGCGGAGATTTCCTCGGAAACCATCGGCGAGATCGTGATGGAGCACCTGCGCCAGCTCGATGATGTCGCCTATGTGCGCTTTGCCTCGGTATATCGCAATTTTCGCGAGGCGAAAGACTTTGAAGCCGTGCTCGGCGAACTCTCCGGCGACGACGACAATCGTCCGGCGACGATACGCAAATGATCTTCCGGATTCTGGAAGATCAATATGCTGAAAAATCCAGAGCGTTGAAAGCCGCCGACCGGCGCTTTATGGCGCTGGCGCTGGCACTGGGGCGGCGCGGACAGGGCCGAACCTGGCCTAATCCGGCCGTCGGCGCCGTGGTGGTTCGGAACGGCGTGATCGTCGGGCGGGGCTGGACCCAGCCCGGCGGCCGGCCGCATGCCGAGGCCGAGGCGCTGGCGCGGGCACAGGATGCGACGCAGGGAGCGACGTTATACGTGACGCTGGAGCCATGCGCGCATCACGGCAAGTCGCCGCCTTGTGCCGATGCGGTGATTGCGGCCGGCATTTCGCGCGTGGTGTCGGCGATCGACGATCCCAATCCGGAAGTAGCCGGCCAGGGCCATGCACGGCTGCGCGCGGCGGGGATCGTTGTCGATGTTGGCCTGGGCGCCCGGGAAGCGGCGCACGATCACGCCGGGCATTTCCGGCGGATGCGTGACAAGCGCCCGCACGTCATTCTGAAACTGGCGGTCTCGGCCGACGGCAAAATCGCCGCGGCCGGGCGCAAGCCGGTCGCGATATCGGGCGAAGCCGCAAGGGCGCGCGTGCATCTGCTCCGCGCGCAATGCGACGCCATCCTGGTCGGCATCGGCACGGTGCTTGTGGACGATCCGCTGCTGACCTGCCGGCTGCCGGGCATGGCGGCGCAGTCGCCGGCGCGGGTGGTGCTGGACCGGAGCTTGCGGATTCCCGGAAACAGCCGGCTTGTCCATTCGGCGCGGGAGACGCCGCTGTGGGTCATGACCTCTAATCTTGCGGAGGCGCCGGCGGCGATGAAGCTCGGCGCTGCCGGCGCGCAGGTAATCCGCGTCACAGCCACTTCTGCGCCATCGGCGGGGCTCGATCTTGCGGCAGTGCTGCATGCCTTGTCCGAAAAAGGCGTCACGCGGCTGCTGGTGGAGGGCGGTTCGCGTGTGGCGTCGTCGTTCGCAGCGGCCGGCCTCGTCGACGAGATGTGGCTGCTGCGCGGGGTGGAAGCGATCGGCGCCGACGGCGTTCCGGCGCTGGACGCATTGCCGCTGTCGGCGATCACGCAGTCGCCCGGCTTGAAACTTCATGCTAGCGAAATGCTGGGGCGGGATAGCCTGACGATTTACGAGCGCGCCTAGCGGATGGCCGGGACAAGCCCGGCCATGACGGTAAGGAAATTCATGTTCACCGGCATTGTCACCGATATCGGCGAGATCGTCGCTTTGACGCCGGTGGCGCAGGGGCAGTTGCACCGGCTGCGCATCACCTGCCGCTACGATCAGGCGACGATCGCGGACGGCGCCTCGATTGCCTGCAACGGGGTCTGCCTCACCGTGGTTGCGTCAGGGATCGAGCACGGCAAGACCTGGTTCGACGTCGATGCTGCCGCCGAAACCCTCGCCATGACCACCGCCGGACACTGGAGCGCCGGCACCAGGCTCAATCTGGAACGTGCGTTGAAAATCGGCGATGAGCTCGGCGGTCATATCGTCGCCGGCCATGCCGATGGGATCGCCGCCATCGTTGCGCGTGACGACCTTACCGACATGGCGCGGTTTGAATTGAGCACATCGCGCGAACTGGCGCGCTTCATCGCCGCAAAAGGTTCGGTGACGCTGGACGGTGTGTCGTTGACCGTCAATACGGTCAATGATGTCCGGTTCTCGGTGCTGATCATTCCGCATACGCTTGCCGTCACCGCGCTGGGCGACTGGCAAGCGGGTAGCGAGGTCAACCTCGAAGTCGACCTGATGGCGCGCTATGCGGCCCGGCTGAGCGAAATGAAGTAGAGTTCCGTCATCGCGGGACGCGCCGAACACGCGAGCCGGAATGAGGCTGAAACGACGAATGTGTCATACGCGGGCTTGACCCGCGTATCCATCCTCTTAACAAGATGGCTTCTGAATCACGATGGATTGCCGGATCAAGCCCTACCGGATGCGCAGATCTCTGCCGTCATTACCGGGCTTGACCCGGCAATCCATCCCATTCGACGCGACTGTGTTGCGAAGTGGATGGATATGCGGGTCAAGCCCGCGTATTACGAGATGTGTGACTCTAGCAGGGTCAAGCCCGGCAATGACGAGGACGGCCCAATGGCAGACGCGCGGCGCGCAGCGCTGAAAGACGAGACCGATATCTCCGGCGCGCGCGTTCTGATCGTCGAAGCGCGCTTCTATGACGATATCCAGGATGCGCTGCTGGAAGGCGCATTGGCCGAGATCAAAAAGGCAAAGGCGATCCATGAAATCATCACCGTGCCCGGCGCGCTGGAAATTCCGGCGGCGGTCGCGATCGCGCTGAATTCCGCCGAGGACAGCGGCGAGGATTTCGATGCGGTCATCGCGCTGGGCTGCGTGATCCGCGGCGACACCATTCATTTCGAAATCGTATCCATGGAATCCTGCCGCGCGCTCATGCAGATTTCCGTCGATCGCGCCGTTCCGCTTGGCAACGGCATCATCACGGTCAATACCGAACAGCAGGCCTGGGCCCGCGCCCGAAAGAGCGAACTCGACAAGGGCGGCGACGCCGCGCGCGCCGCCCTTGCGATGCTGCGGATCAAACGTCGCTATCCGGACGCTCTGATGCGGAGCTTCGAAGATGACGAATGATCCCCATAAGAAACCGGCCGACAAAAAGGCCAACCGGCGCGGCGCCGCGCGGCTCGCCGCGGTGCAGGCGCTGTACCAGATGGACATCGCCGGCGCCGGCATCAACGACATCTTCGCCGAGTTCGAAAGCCATTGGCTCGGCGGCGAAGTGGAAGGCGACAAATACCTGCCGGCCGAAGCGGCGTTCTTCCGCGACGTGGTGTCCGGCGTGGTCAGGGATCAATCGAAGCTCGATCCGCTGATCGACGAGGCGCTGGCGAACGGATGGCCGCTCAAACGCATCGACGCGATTCTGCGCGCGGTGCTGCGCGCGGGGTCTTACGAACTCGAACACCGCAAGGATGTGCCCGCGCGCGTCGTGGTGTCGGAATATGTCGATGTCGCCCACGCCTTCGTCGACCGAGACGAGACCGGCATGATCAACGCCGTGCTCGACCAGATCGCCCGCCAGTTTCGCGGCGACGAGTTTTTGCATGTGGGACGCTAGCGTCCGCTCCGATCGCCGCCGTCATCATCCGCGAAGGCGGATGACCCGGCACTCCGCGGCCTTCGTGCATGATCACCGGCGGTGCGACATACTGGGTCGCCCGGTAAAGCCGGACGATGACGAGGGTAGGGTGGGCGGCACCCATGACAGGTGAAGACTCCCTGATCGCCCGCTACTTCCGCCCGCTCGCCACCGATCCCGGCGCGTTCGATCTCACCGACGACGCGGCGATCCTGAAGCAGAAGGGCGACGACATCGTCGTCACCACCGACGCCATTGTCGAGGGCGTGCATTTTCTCGCCGACGATCCGCCGGACACCATTGCGCGCAAGGCGCTGCGGGTGAACCTGTCGGATCTTGCAGCGAAAGGGACGGAGCCCGCCGGCTTCGTGCTGACACTGGCGCTGCGCGAGACGGACGATGCTTGGCTCACGCCGTTCGCGCATGCGCTCGGCGAGGACGCGGCGCGGTTTCAATGTCCGCTGCTCGGCGGCGATACGGTCGCCACGCCGGGACCGCTGATGATTTCGATCACGGCGTTCGGACGGGTGCTGCCCGGCCGGATGATCCGGCGCGCCGGCGCCGAACCCGGCGACCGCGTGGTGGTGTCGGGAACCATCGGCGATGCGGCGTTGGGACTCGAAATCCTGAAAGGCCGGGCCGCCGCGCTTGCGAGCGATGCCGCCGCTCGCGACATGCTGGTCGGCCGTTACCGGATTCCGCAGCCGCGCATGGCGCTGGCGCAGGCGGTCCGCGATCACGCCACTGCGGCGATGGACGTGTCCGACGGCCTGGCCGGCGATCTCGCCAAGCTCTGCGCCGCGTCCGGCGTTTCCGCGGCGATCGATGCCGCGAGCGTCCCCTTGTCGGACGCGGCGCGAGCGCTGCTTGCGAACGGCACGGCCAGCATCGAATCCATCCTCTCCGGCGGTGATGATTACGAGATCCTATGCACCTTGCCGGAGAATCGCTTCGAGGCGTTCGCGGCGGCGGCATCGCTGGCCGGGGTAGCCGTGAGATCGATCGGCACCGTCATCGCCGGGCCGGCAGTTCCGAGCTTCATTGACGCGCAAGGCCGCGAAATGGCGCTGAAAAGCCTGTCGTACAGCCATTTCTGAGATTTCCGCTGTCAAGCATGCTTGACAGCGCTTTATCCGTGAAACCTTTCAAAATCGACCGATTAGGCCGTCCACGGCGTTGCGCCGCGGATGCGATTTTGGCATGGTCCCGCCGATTTGAGGCCGCCCTTTTGGGCAGGGCAGGCCTCCTTTTTATGCGCCCGCCGCACCTGCGGCGATGGCGTGGGGTAGAATCCTAATCTGAGGCAAATTCAATGACAGCATTATGGGTGATTGTGCTCTGCGGAGCGCTTTCCATCGTTTACGCAGCTTGGGCGACGGCATCGGTCCTGAAGGCAGATGCGGGCAATGCGCGGATGCAGGAGATCGCAGCCGCCGTGCGTGAGGGCGCGCAGGCGTATCTCAAGCGCCAGTACATGACCATCGGCCTGGTCGGCATCGTGATCTTCGCGCTGCTCGCTTACTTCCTCGGCATGCTGGTGGCGGTCGGATTCCTGATCGGCGCGGTGCTGTCGGGGGCTGCCGGCTTCATCGGCATGAATGTCTCGGTGCGGGCCAACGTCCGTACCGCGCAGGCGGCGACGACGTCGCTGGCCGGCGGACTCGAACTCGCCTTCAAGGCCGGCGCCATCACCGGCATGCTGGTCGCGGGGCTGGCGCTGCTCGGCGTCACCATCTATTTCGCCGTCCTCACCCACGGCCTGGGCTACGCCGCCAACAGCCGCACCGTGGTCGATGCGATGGTGGCGCTTGGCTTCGGCGCCTCGCTGATCTCGATCTTCGCGCGTCTGGGCGGCGGCATCTTCACGAAGGGCGCCGACGTCGGCGGCGATCTGGTCGGCAAGGTCGAAGCCGGCATTCCGGAAGACGATCCGCGCAATCCGGCCACCATCGCCGACAATGTCGGCGACAATGTCGGCGATTGCGCCGGCATGGCCGCCGACTTGTTTGAAACCTATGCGGTGACCGCGGTCGCCACTATGGTGCTGGCCGCGATCTTCTTCGCGACCTCGCCGCTATTGGTGAACATGATGATACTGCCGCTCGCCATCGGCGGCATTTGCATCCTGACCTCGATCGCCGGCACCTTCTTCGTCAAGCTAGGCGCCAGCCAGTCGATCATGGGCGCGCTGTACAAGGGCCTGATTGCCACCGGCGTGCTGTCGCTTGTGGGGGTCGCGGCTGTCATTTACTGGCTGATCGGTTTCGGTCCGCTGGCCGGCGTAAAATATACCGGCATGGCGCTGTTCGAATGCGGCGTCGTCGGCCTCGCCGTTACCGCGCTGATCATCTGGATCACCGAATACTACACCGGCACCGAATATCGTCCGGTGAAGTCGATTGCGGCCTCCTCGGTCACCGGTCACGGCACCAACGTGATCCAGGGACTGGCAATCTCGATGGAATCCACCGCCGGCCCGGCGCTCGTGATCATCGCCGGCATCCTCGTCACCTACAGCCTCGCCGGCCTGTTCGGCATCGCGATTGCGACCACCACCATGCTGGCGCTGGCCGGCATGATCGTGGCGCTCGACGCCTTCGGTCCGGTGACCGACAATGCCGGAGGCATTGCTGAAATGGCGGGTCTTCCGAAAGAAGTCCGTAAAGCCACCGACGCGCTTGACGCCGTCGGCAACACCACCAAGGCCGTCACCAAGGGCTATGCGATCGGCTCGGCGGGCCTCGGCGCGCTGGTGCTGTTCGCCGCCTACAATGAGGACCTCAAATTCTTCATCGCCAACGCCGCGAAGTATCCGTACTTTCAGGGCGTGCTGCCGGACTTCTCGCTGAACAACCCCTACGTGGTGGTCGGTCTGTTGTTCGGCGGCCTGCTGCCATACCTGTTCGGCGCCCTGGGCATGACCGCGGTTGGACGTGCCGCCAGCGCGATCGTCGAGGAGGTTCGCCGCCAGTTCCGGGAAAAGCCCGGCATCATGCAGGGCACCGACAAGCCGGATTACGGCCGGGCGGTGGACCTTCTGACCAAGGCGGCGATCAAGGAAATGATCATCCCATCGCTGCTGCCGGTGCTGTCGCCGGTTTTCGTCTACTTCGCAATCTATGCAATCGCAGGCGGCGGCGCGGGCGGCAAGTCGGCGGCCTTCTCCGCGGTCGGCGCGATGTTGCTCGGCGTGATCGTGACGGGTCTGTTCGTCGCGATCTCGATGACTTCGGGCGGCGGCGCCTGGGATAACGCCAAGAAGTACATCGAGGACGGCCATTACGGCGGCAAGGGCTCCGAGGCCCACAAAGCCGCGGTGACCGGCGACACCGTCGGCGATCCGTACAAGGACACCGCCGGTCCGGCCGTAAATCCCATGATTAAGATCACCAACATCGTGGCATTGCTGCTGCTGGCGATTTTGGCGCACTGAGCGCGCGACAAGAATGCGTCCCGCGTGTTGCGGGACGCGTTAATCTCCTATACTTGTCCCAACGGGCCATGGAGACAGGATTCGCTTTCGTGCTGAGGACGGTAGAATTTGCTTACGACTGTAAGCAGGAAATTCACTTTAGGTCCGTAACGAGGGGTTAAGTTGGTGGCACTCGCCAGCATCTATTGACCCCGTAGTCTCGTCCACCCCAAGGCTTGGGGGTTACCAAGATGATTTTCGAATTTATCGGTGGGCAGCTAGCATCCTACAGCACGAAAAAGGTTTTCGACCAAATTTTGGATGCGTTACACGGTGTCTTGAATAACGAACACGCGTTCACTTTTGCCCGCGAAGAACTGCGGCAAGGATATGAAAAAAAACTCCTCCCGGCTTCTTACGAGGGCGTTGTTAGTAACCTTCGGCTTACCCGCGACGATTTTGTTCAGTATTTTCGGAGCCGACCGACGGGGTCGTTAGTAGATCATCTTCGCAAACAGCTTCTCAAGCGATCGGAATCCTGGGTTTACAATCGACCAAATGATAATCTCTTTACCTCTCTCATTGATGATTTTCTAGACGCGTATCAGCGGTATTTTCTGTCAAATGATCCACTTCTTTCGACCCTAAGCGTCGCCGACACTTCAAAGGAAATTCTAAAGACCGTGTTGGATATACGAACGGCATTGAACGCATCTCGCGCGACCAACACAGAGGAAAAACCAAAACCTTCCCGACTATCACTTTCAAAAGAGGTCAGATCATTTCTGACTGTTCTCAACATACCATTCGAACTTATCGAGGAGCGGTCGGATCGGATAGACATCCTGGTCATTGATCCATCAAGCGTTTTTCCAAATCGTTTTATTCTTTGCGTGCGCGGCCGGATCGATACCTTAGAAGCGGTCGATGAGATCGCAGCCATTTCGAAATTGTACCCGAACATATCGAACACGTTGCTCGTTGCTGTGTCTCCTCTGACTTACGAAATCGCGGAATCTGCAGAACGCCGTCGTATTTCCGTAAACAGTTTCAAAGAGTTCAAAGAGACTTTTTTCAAGCTGTCGCCGTTGGAGCGATATGTCCTAGGCGGACTCGCCTCGCGCGCTCTCGCCGAAAGCCTTAATATTCACGATATTTACATTCAGCCCGATGCGGTCCCCGTTATCCCCGGCGACCAAATGGAGGATCGTTTTCTTGACACAAGGCAGTCGGCAACAAAGCTCGTAGAAGCCTTCCTCCAAAAAGATGATGCCAACATCATGTTTGTCCTCGGAGGTTATGGCAGCGGAAAATCGGCGTTCTGTGCACATTTAATGCATGAGCTGCAGGAAATGGAGGTCACACCGGTTTATTTCGCGTTGCGACAACTAAGGAACGCCGACGATTTGCTAAAAGTCGTCACTAAGGCTGAGCAACTCGCGAAGACTTTGGGAGAGGGAAAACGACAGTCGCTCGTGATCCTGGATGGGCTAGACGAACTGCCCAACGCGATGAACGGGGAGGAAAAGAAGCAGAATATGCTTCGACTTCTAGAGGCGGCAACCCGTGCTGACAAACTTCTCATAACCGCGCGTACGTCATATTTTCGTGGCGTTGAGGACTTCTGGCGGCTCTTTAGAAGGCCGCAAGACATGTCCCTTTGGAACGAAATGGCGAGATTTATCCCTGAAGGCGGTCGACGACCCAGTGTCGGAGCTATGATCCTTCGGGAGTTCAATACTGATCAAATCGAAACCTACATCGAGCGGTTCGCGCTTAGCCGGGAGCTTGATAAATCGTTTGCCGACGAATTTCTTGTGCAGATGAAGTCGCATGATTTTGGATTTAACTACATAATGCTTGCTCGCAGCCCGCTGTATCTTTTTCTTCTTGCCAATAGCCGTCCATGGGCTAGCCGAGACGTGAATTGCCTTGCTGACGTCTTCTCCCTTTTTGTCAAATATTGGCTTGAGCGTGACATTGAGAAGGGGCGGTCGCGATGGGGACTGACAACAGACGACCGATTGGATTTCATGGCAGATATTGCTTGGAAAATGTTTCAAGAGAAGCGCCACGCGCTAACGTTTGCTGAATTCGATATTTGTGTTCAAAACTTTATTGGTGCAGGCGCGAAGGACGACGATTACATTTCTCTCGCTCTTGATCTTCAAACAACCGGTATTTTCAATTCTTTTGGTAACGTCATTCAGTTCTTTGCTCCCGGTTTCCTGGATTATTTTGTTGTGCAGAGATTTTTTCACGCCTCTTTCGGCGATAATCGACCGAACCGGCTGCCGAGTGCGGACCAAGTTTCAATGTGGTCCGGACTAGCGGAAACTCAAAAAAAGGGTTTAGCTTTCGACGCCGGAAAATACTTGGAGGATCTTGAACTTCAGAATTTACCGGAGTTCTATGATCCAATTACGCTTGATCCGAAGAACATCATCTATCATTTACCCTCCGTGAACTGGAATTGGCCTTTTTTGAATGCGAAGGACCAACACGAAAGCAAAATACGGACGAAATACGATCAGGCACGCGGAAATCTTAGAATAATCATAAATGCAGTTCTCAAAAGAGTAGAAACAGACAAATGGGCAGAAATACGAGTCTGCATTCTGAACAATAGAGGTCTTCACGCAAGAGCGTCTGCAAAAATATGCCGAGCTTTTGAAAAGTGGAGTAAAGACTTTATCGGTCGAGAAACACCTGTTGTTACTGCTCGGCGCGAGGGAAGCTCAGACGCAGTTGGGCTCGATAGCATTATGGGTCTGATGATGTTATCGGCAGGGCCGCGCAGTATTTTGATCATAGACTATAGCAAATGTACTCGCGGGGAAATCGAAACACTTCTAGAGCTGATGGAGTGCCAGCAGCGTGACGAGCCGGGGTTATGGTGGACTTATTTGGCGGAAGAGTCTCCAAAACTCCCCAAGTGGGGTTCTGACGCGTTGATAGAGCGTTTCAATCCGAACTAACACACTAACAGTGAACAGTGTGCCACCTCCCCGCCCGGGACACGACGCGCTCGTCCCATTAATTCACATCCATCTGCAGGCCTTCCTGTTTGATGATGCCGGCGAACTTCGTGGTTTCGGCCGCGACGAAATCGGAAAACTGCTGCGGCGTGCCGTAGTCGGCGCGCGCGCCCATGTTGGCGATGTTCTTCTTGATGTCGTCGCGTTCCAGCATGGCCTTGATCTGGAGATTGAGCGCATCGACGATTGGCCCGGGCGTGGTTTTGGGCAGGAACACGCCGAACCATGACGAGACATCGAATTTGGCGAGCTCCGGCGCGCCCTCGCGCATGGTCGGAATCCCCGGCGCCGCTGCGCTGCGCTCCGGCGTGGTCACCGCCAGCGCATTGAGCTTGCCGTCCTGCACCTGCGGCAGCGATGGATAGAGATTGTCCGAGAGGATCTGGATGTCGCCGGCGAGGCCTGCCTGCAGCGCAGGCCCGGCGCCGCGGAACGGCACATGCACCATCTTCAGCCCGGTGAGTTGCAGAAACCACGCGAAGGTGAGGTGAGGGCTCTGGCCGATGCCGGACGAGCCGTAGGTGAGCTTGTCCGGATTCGCCTTGATATAGGCGATCAGTTCGGCAATCGATTTGATCTCCGTCGACGGATGCGCCGAGACGATGTTCGGAATCCGGATCAGGTTGCTCACCGCCTGCAACTGATCCGCCCGGTAGGTCAGGTTGCGAAAGATGCTGTAGGCGATGGCATTCGGCCCGGGATTGCCGATCAGGATGTTATGTCCGTCGCCCTTTTGGCGTATCACCTCGGCGGTGCCGATGGTGCCGCCAGCGCCGGAGCGGTTTTCCACCACCGCCGACTGGCCCCAGGCCGCCTGCAGATGCTGCGCCAGCAGCCGTCCCATCACATCAGTGCTGCCTCCAGCCGCGGCCGGCACGATAATGCGGACGGTTTCGGTCGGGCGCCAGTCGGCGTGGCTGGTGCGTGGCAGGAGGGCAGCCGTGGAAAGTCCTGCTGCTGCGGTCAGCACGCGGCGGCGGGAAACTGCGTGAGTCACGGTGTTTCTCCCTGCATGGAATTTCTTGTTGCGGAGGTTAGGGGCTGTATGGACGACCGGCAAGCGGACGTCTTGGCGCAGGCGCGTGCTCCGGACGCGGCGCAGCGCGAAGAGCGCTGCATCGCGCCTGGGGACACAACGGAGCTAATGGAAGCTCAGCAGCTTGAACAGCGGCGCGAGATAGCTGAGTTCCTGACCGGAGGTCGGCGTGGTGCGGCTGATGAAGTCGAATATCTTGCCGTCCTGCAATCCGTAATTGGCGAGCCTCTGTACCTGGCGATTTTTGTCGAAATAAACCGCGATCACCCGCTGGTCGACGATCTGCTGGTTCATGAATTGAACTTTGCGCTCGGCACGCTGCGAGATGTAATAAAATACCTCGCCATTCAGCGTGGCCACGGTGGAGGGCGTGCCCATCACGATCAGCACCTGGTCCTGGCTGGCGCCGATCGGAATTTGCTCGAGTGCGCCGGGCGGCAGGATGTAGCCTTTTTGGAACTGCTCCCCGGTGCAGGCACTCAAGCTCATATACACCACCGCAAGGACTGCGACCGATCCGAGGCCGCGCCAACGCGCGACAAGGCCGCGCCAACGCACGACGAGGCCGCGCGGACGACGGGCGCGTTGACGTATCTGGGCCGAAAGTGTCATTGCGGGATTGGACCCATCCTCTTGCATCGCGCGAGGCGTTGACGTACCGGGCAGCAACGCGGATTGCAACAAGCGTGAGCGCCCATCAGGGAAACCTCCGGGGCTCGCTTGCGGAACCCACAATGCTTTGGCCGTTCAATCACTTCAGGAAACCTCGGACGCCCGGCACCATTGAGGCCATCTATGGCATGATCGTGGCGCAGGCGCGAGAACCCTTGTTTTACGAGGTAATGGGGGTGCCGGACACGGTTAACGGGCGGTTCGACATGGTGCTGCTGCATCTTTGGATGGTGTTGCGGCGGCTGCGGCCGATCGAGCGCGGCGCGGCGCTTTCCCAAGCGCTGTTTGATCAGTTCTGCGCCGATATGGATGGCAATCTGCGCGAACTGGGCGTCGGCGATCTCACGGTGCCCAAGCGCATGCAGAAGTTCGGCGAAGCGTTTTATGGCCGGGCGGCGGCCTACGATCTGGCCTTTGAGGCCGGCGCAGAGGCTCTGGCGCAGGCGCTGGGCAAGAATATCCTGGATGCACGCGGCATCGGACATGCGCGGCAGCTTGCTGCCTATGCCGATGCGGCCGTCGCGGACTTGGCCGGACTGGATAACGCGGCTGTCGTTAACGGGGCGTGGCGATTTCCCTCGCCGGCGCCGTTTGCCGCGGTGGAATGAGCGAGTGAGCAGATGACCGACGATGCAAATCCCTGGAGCGTTCCGATCGTGGTGGCGCAGATTCCGGACACCGGAATGCATCGAGACATCGACACCGGCCCCGGCGAGCGAAGCGCGCTCGCCGATCTCGGCGGCCTGCGCGAGATCAAGTCGGCCGATGCGTCGTTCGATCTCACGCTCATGCGCGAGGGGCGCGTGCACGTCACCGGCCGCGTCAAGGCGCGGATCGGACAAACCTGCGTGGTCACGCTCGACGCGATCGAGAATGACATTGATGAGGCGATCGATCTGATCTTTGCGCCGCCGGAGCAAATACCGGCGCTTGCGGATCTGGTCGACGAAGCAGCCGAGAGCGACGCCGAGATTCCCGATCCGCCGGAGCCGATCCTGAACGGCGTAATCGATCTCGGACGGGTCGCGACCGACGCGCTGTTCTTAGGAGTTGATCCCTATCCGCGCAAGCCCGGCGCGGTTTTCGAGCCGCCGTCGATTCCCGACGATCCGGAGGATCATCCGTTTGCCGCGCTCAAAGTGCTGAAGCCCGACGCCAATTCACCGAATTCCCGCAAGTCCACCGACAAGTAACTGGAACCGACTCGGCGCCGCCCGAGGCCTGACAAGCCCTATAATTCGCGCTAACCATCTGAATTAACTTAAACTTTCAAGGTAGCCGACCGCGGCGGCGAAACAGCGACCGGCACCGGAGCCTGCGATCGAGATATTGTATCAGAGCCGGGAAAGGCTATTGTCGCCGCCCGGCCGGAGCATAGCGCGGTGCTTCGCCGATCGCTGACGTCTGCGGCAATTTGTTAGTCCGCAGCCGAGCGCTTCAAGGCCGCAAGAGATCAGGTTTCCGGGACGTTCATGCCTCAGAAGGTTCGAATCGCGCTTGACGCCATGGGTGGCGATATCGGCGCATCGGTCGTCATTCCCGGCGCCGCGATTTCGTTGAGCCGACATCCCGATACCGAATTCCTGTTGTTCGGCGACCGTGCGGTCATCGACGTTCACCTTGCCAAACATCCGGCAATGAAGGCCGCCTCACGCGTCATTCATACCAACGTTGCCGTCAGCATGAACGATAAACCGAGCCAGGCGCTGCGCCGCGGCCGCAAGACGTCGTCGATGTGGCTGGCGATCGACGCGGTCAAGAAAGGCGAGGCCGACGTCGCGGTATCGGCCGGCAATACCGGGGCGCTGATGGCGATGGCGCGGTTTTGCCTGCGCATGTTGCCCGGCATCGACAGTCCCGCGATTGCCGGAGTGTGGCCGACCGTACGCAGCGATTCCGTGGTGCTGGACCTCGGCGCCACCATCGGCGCCGACGCCGAGCATCTGACGGCGCTGGCCGTGATGGGCAGCGCGATGGCGCGGGTGCTGTTCGATCTGGAGCGGCCCACGGTCGGACTGCTCAATATCGGCGTCGAGGAAGTGAAGGGCGGCGAACAGATCCGCAAGGCCGCGGAGATGTTGCGGGCGATGGATCTTCCCAATCTGGATTTTATCGGCTTTGTCGAAGGCGACGGCATCGGCAAGGGCGCCGCGGACGTCATCGTCACGGAGGGTTTCAGCGGCAATATCGCCCTGAAGACGGCGGAGGGGACCGCCCGGCAGATTTCGGAATATCTGCGCAGCGCCATGGCGCGGAGCTGGCGCTCCCGCATCGGCTATCTGTTCGCGCGCCAAGCTTTCAAGTCGCTGCGCGACAAAATGGACCCCGGCAAGTCGAACGGCGGCGTCCTGCTTGGATTGAACGGCATCGTCGTCAAAAGCCACGGCGGCACCGATGCCGACGGCTTTGCCTACGCGGTCGATGTTGGCTATGAAATGGTCCGCTACGATCTCCTTACCAAGATCAATCAAATGCTCAACCGCGACGGCAGCGCGCTCGTAACGGCGCCGGCTGCCCAGGAGGCTGTCTCGTGACTGCGAACCGTTCGGTCGTGCTCGGCTGCGGCTCCTATCTGCCGGAGCGGATCCTGACCAATGCCGAACTGGCGACGAAGCTCGATACCTCGGACGAATGGATCATCCAGCGCACCGGCATCCGGCAGCGTCACATCGCTGCGGAAGGCGAGTTCACCTCGCATCTGGCGATCAAGGCGGCGCAGGCGGCGCTTGCCGCCGCGGGCGTCGAGGCGCAATCGATCGACCTGATCGTGCTAGCCACCTCGACGCCGGACAATACGTTTCCGGCAACGGCCGTCGTGGTGCAGAACGCGCTGGGCATCAACCATGGCGCCGCGTTCGACCTGCAGGCGGTATGTTCGGGATTTGTTTTCGCGCTGGCGACCGTCGACAATTTTTTGCGCGGCGGCGCCTTCAAACGCGCGCTGGTCATCGGCGCCGAAACGTTTTCGCGAATTCTCGACTGGAACGACCGCAGCACCTGCGTGCTGTTCGGGGATGGAGCCGGCGCCATCGTGCTCGACGCGCAACCCCAGTCCGGCATAAAACCGGACCGCGGCGTGCTGACGACGCATTTGCGCTCCGACGGCCGCCACAAGTCGAAATTGTATGTCGACGGCGGCGTGTCCTCGACCCAGACTGTCGGCCATCTCCGGATGGAAGGCAAAGAGGTGTTCAAGCATGCGGTCGGCATGATCACCGATGTGATCGTGGACGCGTTCAAGGCCAGCGGGATAACCGCCGACGACATCGACTGGTTCATTCCGCACCAGGCCAACAAGCGGATCATCGATGCTTCAGCGCACAAGCTGCATATTGCGCCGCAGAAAGTGGTGCTGACGGTCGATCTCCACGGCAATACGTCGGCGGCCTCGATTCCATTGGCGCTGGCGGTTGCGGTTGCGGACGGCCGGGTGAAGAAGGGCGATCTGGTGCTGCTTGAAGCCATGGGCGGCGGCTTCACCTGGGGTTCGGCGCTGCTGCGCTGGTAAGCGCGGCGTTAAAATGCCTATGTACATTGGGCTGTTCTTTCATGCTAATGCATGGATGAGCGCTGTTGACCATGGGTCGTTAAGCTCATATTTTCAGCCACATAATTGTTCGCCGTGAGTTTGGGGCAGGCGATGACCGGGACCGGAAAGACAGTCACACGCGTCGATCTGTGCGAAGCCGTCTACCAGAAGGTGGGCCTGTCGCGCACGGAGTCGTCCGCTTTCGTTGAACTGGTGCTGAAAGAGATCACCGATTGCCTGGAGAAGGGCGAAACCGTGAAGCTGTCCTCGTTCGGCTCGTTCATGGTGCGCAAGAAGGGTCAGCGCATCGGCCGCAATCCGAAGACCGGCACCGAGGTGCCGATTTCGCCGCGCCGCGTGATGGTGTTCAAGCCGTCTGCGATCCTGAAGCAGCGGATTAACGGCAATGGCGGCGACGGCAAAGACAACTGATCCGGCGGGTTCTGCGTTCAACCATCGATTGAAACAGGAGCGCGGCCTTGGATAAGGCGCCGGATGCATTCCGCACCATCAGCGAGGTCGCCGACGACCTCGACATTCCCCAGCACGTGCTGCGTTTCTGGGAAACGCGGTTCGCACAGATCAAGCCGATGAAGCGCAGCGGCAGCCGCCGCTACTATCGCCCCGACGACGTCGACCTGCTTCGCGGCATCCGCCGGCTGTTATATGGCGAGGGCTATACCATCCGCGGCGTGCAGCGCATCCTCAAGGAGCACGGGATCAAGGCGGTGCAGGGGTTGGGGGACGGATCGGCGGCACTGCCGGCCTTCGGCGCGGTCGATGAGGGCGCGTTGCGCGGGGCGGCCGAGGCCGGCGCCGACACGCCCGATGTCGAGGCCGGAGACGACGAGATCGAGGTCGCCGATGCGCCGGCGCCGGCACCGGTTTCTGCCCGGGCAAAGGAGGCCGCGGCGGGCAGGGCCGACACGCATAAGCTCGATGTCGGCAAACTCCAGATTACGCTGCAGGACCTGATCGTCTGCCGGCAATTGCTGGAGGCGGCGCTGAAGGAAGGGTGACACTTCTGCCTCGTCATTCCGGGGCGCGCGAAGCGCGAGCCTGGAATCCATGACCACGATTGGCGGTTATGATTCGGGCCAGCGCCAGGAGGCGCCCCCGAATGACGAGATGGCCGGAACCGCGCTTGCGACGCTCTTGCCACGCGCCTTGCGCCGGTGGCTGCAAGAAGCTAATGGAACGGAGCCGTCATGGCATCGGAGCGTAGCGCAGCCCGGTTAGCGCACTAGTCTGGGAGACTAGGGGTCGGAGGTTCAAATCCTCTCGCTCCGACCAAAGTTCAATCGGACGGTCGCTATCCGCTGGCCATGGTCACGAGCTGCGGCGAATAACACCGCGTCGGTAGGCCCAATCGGCTGAGCCTCGTTTCTACCAAGGCCATTCTAGGTCGATCCTGGAACCAATTCGCAAAAACCACATTATCCGGTCTGAAAAAATCGGAGGTGTGTCATGAAGCCAGTGCCGGACGCCGACGAAAATCGCCGTCTTGCGGACATTCAAAACGGCAAAGCCGATAAACTCCCGGACGGCGCCGCGAAAGAATCGCATTTGAAAAAGGCCCGCGACCACGAGTCCAGTGCGCACGCCAAAGGCTGGCGCGATTCGAATCTGCACGCGCCGAAGTAGCGGTGATAATCGTTACGGTCCGGTTTAGTTTGGTGACGGCAGGGCAGGCCATACCAGCGTGCAAGGCGCAGGGAACCTTCACCCCGGGCCACCGTTGGAACCTTCATGACAGTGACATCTGAGGATTTGAAGACGAACGTTCTGCGGCGTATCGGCTCGCAGCCGGTTGCGCTGGCTGCGGGGGCGCTGATCGTCGTAGTGCTGGGGACGAGTTCGATCGGCCTGTGGCGGGTTTATACCGGTTCGTCGCCGGAGCCGGAACGCATCACATCGCTTCGCCTGATGCAGACCCGCGCTACCCAGGCGTCCGAACAACTGGTCGAGAAAACCAGAAGTCTGGAAGTCTCGCAGCAGGAGTCGATCGACCAGTTGCAGGCGGTTCAGGAACAATTGCAGGCCTTGAAGCGCCTCGTCACCGCGCAGCAGGCCGACGCAAAACGGCTGTCAGAACAGGTCGGAGGGCTTACCGGCGCGATCGACACGCTGCGGCAGTCCTTTGCCAGCGCACAGTCTGCCGATCCCGCAGCGCCGGCGACGAGAAAATCGATCAGTTCGGCGCCCCGGGCGTTGCATGGGCGGCTTGCGGCGTCGCGGCGCAAACGAGCAAAGTCCTGAACCCTGCATCGGCTCAACCGTCCCGGTGATGGCGGAGCGGCAATTGCAGCAGTGCCGCAAGCACAGTTCCGGAGTTAAGGACAGCGAACGTCTCCCGCGCATTCAAATAGTCCAGTGCGTCGTCGAAACTTTCCGCATCGTCGATCTTCGCCCGCGCAATCGCCAGATGCGGATCGACGTGTCCGCGGGCTCGGGGCACGACCGCCAGCCCCCTCAGGTGTGCCGCCAGCAGATCGGAATCGTTGCGAAGCTCCCGCAACGGACAGAAAGTGTCGTGGCCCGCGGCGTTCATCAATTCATTCGCACGGCGCAGGACATCCGGCGCGGCAGTCTGCTCCGGTGTTGCAAACAGCCGGGAGCGCCCATCGCGCGATCGGGCGCCGGACGCGGACGAAACAAATGCGATCGGAATGGCGAGCAGCAGGCCGACAATCACCGGAGCCATCCAGAGCAACAGCGGCACCGAAACCGCATATGCGCTAATGGCCAACAGCACGCCAAACACGGTCGGCGGTGCGTATTTGCGGATGATCTCCCGGCGCGGCACGCCGCCATCGTCCCGACGCTGGACCTGCCAACCGGCGTCGCGTCCCAGCAGGATTTCGCCCACCGCAGACGATTGAAAGATCATCATCACCGGCGCGATCAGGCCCGACAGCAATGTCTCAATCAGAATGCCGGCCAGGACGATAAGGCCGCCGCCGAATTGTCTCCGCAATTCGCCCTGCGTCAGCAGCAGGACATAAGCGAGAACTTTTGGCACGAGCAGCAATCCCATCGTACCGAGGAAAACCCAGGCCGCAAGCACCGGGTCCTGTGCGGGCCAGGTCGGAAACAGCGAAAATCCTTTTGAAAAATACTCGGGCCGCACGAATTGGGCCTGCAGCGATATCAGGATCCCGAGCGCCAGAAACATCAGCCACAGCGGCGCGGTGAGGTAGGCGCCGATTCCCGTGAGCAGATGAAGCCGGGAAACCCAATGCAGCCCGCGCGCCGGAAGAACGGCGAGATGCTGCAGGTTGCCCTGGCACCATCGCCTGTCCCGTGCCGCGAAATCCAGCAGCGACGGCGGGCATTCTTCGAAACTGCCGCCGAGCGAAGCGGCCATTCGGATGGCCCATCCGCCGCGCCTCATCAGGGCCGCTTCGACAAAATCGTGGCTCAGGACATGGCCGCCAAACGGTTTGCGGCCGTGCAGCTCAGGCAGCCCCGCGTCCTGTGCAAAAGCGCGCACGCGGATAATGGCGTTATGCCCCCAGTAATTGCCTTCGGAGCCGTGCCACCACGCAATTCCGGCAGCTATCAGCGGGCCGTAGAGCCTGCCTGCAAATTGCTGCAGCCGGGCAAACAGCGTCCTGGCGTTTACGACGACAGGCAGCGTCTGGATAAGAGCCACCGCGGGATTACGCTCCATGGCTCCGGCCAGCCGCACGATGGTGTCGCCCGTCATCAGGCTGTCGGCGTCGAGGATGATCATATGGTCATAGCCCGAGCCGAACCGTTTGATCCAATCCTCGATATTGCCCGACTTTCGCGCGGTATTTTGTGGCCGGTGGCGATAGAACACTCGCCCTGCATCGAGATCGCGGCGAAGGTTCAGGAAACATCGCTCTTCCGCGATCCAGATCGAAGCATCGGTGGTGTCGCTGAGAACGAACCAGTCGAATTGCGGACCATATCCGGTTTGTTCGATCGACTCGCAGATGGCCCGCAGCCGGGCCATGATCCGATAAGGGTCTTCGTTATAGGTCGGCAGCAGCATGGCGTTCCTGCTGCGTATCGGTTGAAGCGGGGCCTTCGGATCGATGCCGAGCGGATCGCGCATCCGGAACAACAGCACAAAAAAGCCGGCCAATGTCGACATGAACGAGAATGCGATCCATGCGAACAGCAGAACGAACATCATCAGCACCATCGATTCGAGGATCGTGATGCCGCCGACCTTGAGAACGTCGTACATTTCGTAACAGCCCGCCGACGTCAGCGCCGCCGTTCCACCGAAGATATAGGCACGCCGCATCAAAAGGCGGACCGGCGCGGATTTCGTGACACGGTTCTGTCTGCGAAAATCGCGCAGCGCCTGCGTCGACATCGCCATCGGCGCTTCCGGCGGAAGGAATTCGTCTCGCCGATCCTGGATGGAGGCTTCAGGCCCTGCAGCGCGGGTCAGGGTGTCCATCGGTAAACCCAAACCTCCGAGATCGGGTCGTCGCCCTGCATCAGCGACGCGCGAAGCTCGATCGGGATCTTTTCCTTGACCGGTAGTTCAAAACTCAGCCGCCAGCCTCCGGTCGCGGGGTTGGGCTGGGTGACGATGTTCTGGACCTTGGCCTTTTCCGCCGAGACAAGACCGCGCACGCTCTTGGGATCGACCGATTTCAGTTTGTCACCGATCAGATCGAGCACGAATATCTTGTTGTCCTCGCCCTTCGCGCCGATGCTCGTGCGCGAGAAGCGCGCCAATGCCGAAAGCTTGGGCGTATCGGGCCCCCAGTGCAGCCGATAAGTATAGGTATGCTCGCCTTTCGCCTGCAAAGGCATTTTCGGATGCCAGAAGCTGCCGATGTTGTCGTGAACCTCTTCCTTTGTTGGTATCTCGATCAGTTGAACCGAGCCTTCGCCCCAGTCGCCGATCGGCTCGGCCCAAAGGCTCGGGCGCCGCTCGAAACTCGACTCGAGGTCCTGATAGGCGAGAAAGTCTTTTTGCCGCTGCATCAATCCGAAGCCATGTGGATTGAGATCGGAAAAAGTGCTGATCTGGAGATCCTTCGGATTGTTGAGAGGACGCCATAACTCTTCGCCCCTGCCGTTGAAAATCGCAAGGCCGTCCGAATCGTGCACGGAGGGCCGGAAGTCGTCGACGTCGATCCGGTCGTTCGGTCCGAAAAAGAACATGCTGGTCATCGGCGCGAGTCCGGCATGTTCGAGGTCGACCCGCGGATAAACGGCCATTTCCACGTCAAAGATCGTGGTGCCGCCCGGCCTTATGGTAAAGCGATAGGCCGCTGCCGCGCTCTCGCTGTCCAGCAATGCGTGGACCACGATCGAGGTCGCGTTCGCGCCCGGCTTTTCGATCCAGAATGCCTTGAAGAGCGGAAATTCTTCGCCCTTGGCTTCGCCGGTATTGATGGATAGACCCCGTGCCGAAAGTCCGTATAACTGGCCTTTGGCGACGGCGCGGAAGTAGCTCGCGCCGAGGAAGACGCATACCTCGTCATAATAATCGGATCGATTGATCGGGGCGTGAAGCCGAAACCCCGCAAAGCCAAGGTCCACGCCCGGCTTGGGCGGTGTGTTGTCTCCGAACGAAAAGGCATCGGGCTGATACACGACTTTCGCCGCCTGACCGTTGGCAACTTCGTAAATATCGACCCGGTTTGCATAAAAGAACCCGCGGTGAAAAAACTGAACCTCGAACGGCAGCTTTTCGCCGCGCCATAGCGCCCGCTCGGGCAGGAAGCGTATGGCGCGGTAGCGATCGTAGTCGAGGTCTTTCAGGTTATCCGGCAGCTTGCTGTCGGGCGCCTTGAACGGTTTGGCAGCGGCATCCCGCGCCATCTGGCGAACGATCGATCGATCAAAAGCCAGCGGCTGGGCCCCTGCCGGCCCCAGCACCCCGCGCGCCAATGACGCCAACGGCAGTACAGCCGAAGCACGGAGTAGGTCTCTTCGGTTCAAGTAGCCTCCAGGAGCCAATGGGGATCCGGGGGCAAACGCCGTCGCCCTGCACCGGTTCCTGCCCGTTCCTGCATATGTTGCCGCGGCCCGGCGCCCCGCGCCCCGCTGGTTTGCGGGGAATTTCCGGCATCGAGCCACGGCGGGGCCGGATCGCATCAATGAACCGGCACGCACCGTCTCGTTTGCCTCGGTTCAGGGAAGTCCATGTCCGTCGGGAACATTCGGCAATCCTGCAGGTTACACATCCCACAGGCAACCAAGAGGAGTTCAGGATGAAGAAGATCATCATCGCGTTGGCGATCGGCGTTGGCGCAATGTGCTCGACCGCGGCGATGGCTGCTCCGCTGTCCAGCGGGCCGGCCGTTATTCCGGACAACGGCATCGAAAATGTTCGCATGGTTTGCAATGAAGATGGACGGTGCTGGCGCGAACGTGGCGCGCGCCGCGTGGTCGTAGAGGACTCGTACGGTTATGCGCCGCGCGAGCGTTATATCGAACGCCGCGGCTATGACGGCGGATATTACGGCGGCGGACCGAGCGTCGGCGTCGGCGTCGGTCCCGGCGGTGTAGGCGTCGGCGTTGGTGTCGGCCCGCGCTGGTAAGGCGCGATGTGAACAAGAGAGAGAAGGCCGTAGGGATCTACGGCCTTTCAATGCTTGGCGGAGGCAATGTCGACTGGCGAGATTCCGCTTTTCATCGCGTGCACAGGCGGAGAGGCGATCATGAAAATGCAATGTTGTTTTGCGGCGTTGGCGTTGACATTGGCGCCCATCGCGGCGGCAGCGCAGCCGGCCGGATGGCAGCGATACGTGGTGCCGGAAACCGGAGCCGGCGCCGATATTCCGCGAACCGTTTTCTCGGAAGAAGCGGGCAAACCGGAGACGGGATATGGGCGGCGCTTCCTGACCGCGGACCGGCGCGCCAACCTGACCATCCAGTCGATACCGAACGACACCGGCTATTCGCCGGCAACCTTCCTGGCCCGGAAGAATCCTCCCTCCGATATCGTCTATAAGCGGATCACTGGACGGTTTTTCGTCGTTTCCAGCTTTCGTAACGGCATGATTTGGTACAATCGTTGCAATTTCGCGGGCCGCTTTGCCAATTGTGTATTGATCAATTATCCGGCGGCCGAAAAACGCCGATGGGATGGCATCGTCACGCGGATCAGCAACACGTTGGCCAGTGGATAATTCCACGTTGAACGCACGACGGTGCGGGGTGTATGGCGCGTTGCCCTCGCATAGTCCCACATTCGCCCCGACATTATGGTAGCCTCTCAGGCTAAGCGGCCGCTTGGTATTGCCCCATTAATATTTGTCGCAGTTCGGAACAAATGCCTTTCCGGAGATTTGACGTAACCGCGTTCAATTGGGGCCTACCTGCGCCAACTTTTCCCACTTGATCTGCGAGTCCGCAGTCGTTTCTATGGCAAAACGCTCGGATTCGGGCGCATCGGTCCCAGGGGAAATCCATGAGCGATCTCGGTCCTACCACGACTCCGACCACGCGCCGCACGGCTAAGAACAAATCCTTCGCAAAGCCAGATCCATCGCAGGACCTGCTGCAGGCCCTGCAGGCGATGCGAAGCGGCGATTTTTCGGTACGGATGACCGGCAACCATCTCGGCATCGAGGGAAAGATTGCCGATACGTTCAATGAAATCGTCTCCGCCAACCAGCGGATGGCACAGCAGCTGGAGCACGTCGGTCAAGTGGTCGGCCGCGAAGGAAAGACCCGGCAGCGCGTCAGGTTCGGCCTTACCAGCGGCTCCTGGGCCGACATGGAAGGGTCGGTCAATACGCTGATCGACGACTTGCTCTGGCCCACGCGTGAAGTGACCCGCGCCGTGGCCGCCGTCGCCCAAGGCGACCTGCTGCAGACCGTGCAACTCGATGTCGACGGCCGCCCGCTGGGCGGCGAATTTCTGCAGTCGGCCAACATCGTCAATACCATGATCAAGCAGCTCAGCGTGTTCACCTCCGAGGTGACGCGCGTCGCCCGGGAGGTCGGCACCGAGGGCAAGCTCGGTGGTCAGGCTCAGGTCCCCGAAGTCACCGGCGTCTGGAAAGACCTCACCGAAAGCGTGAACTCGATGGCCAACAACCTGACCGGCCAAGTTCGCAACATCGCCGAAGTCACCATTGCGGTCGCCAACGGCGATCTGTCCAAGAAGATCACGGTCGACGTGCGCGGCGAGATTCTGCAGTTGAAGGAAGCCATCAACACCATGGTGGACCAGTTGCGCTCGTTCGCCTCGGAAGTGACGCGCGTCGCCCGCGAAGTCGGCACCGAAGGCAAGCTTGGCGGTCAGGCCATCGTGCCCGGCGTTGCCGGCACCTGGAAGGACCTTACCGACAACGTCAACCTGCTGGCAGGCAACCTGACCACGCAGGTGCGCAACATCGCGCAGGTCACCACCGCGGTTGCGCGCGGCGACCTGTCGCGCAAGATCACGGTGGACGTGAAGGGCGAGGTCCTGGAGCTGAAGGACACCATCAACACCATGGTGGACCAGCTCAACGCCTTCGCCTCGGAAGTCACGCGGGTTGCGCGCGAGGTCGGCACCGAAGGCAAGCTCGGCGGTCAGGCCGCGGTGCCGGGCGTTGCCGGCACCTGGAAGGATCTGACCGACAGCGTCAATTCCATGGCCGGCAACCTGACCTCGCAGGTCCGCAACATCGCCGAGGTGGCCACCGCGATCGCGGGCGGCGACCTGTCCAAGAAGATCACCGTGAACGTTTCAGGCGAGATTCTGCAGCTCAAGGAAACCGTCAACACGATGGTCGACCAGCTCAACGCCTTTGCCGGCGAGGTGACGCGGGTGGCGCGCGAGGTCGGCACCGAAGGCCGGCTCGGCGGCCAGGCCAACGTGCTCGGCGTGGCCGGCACCTGGAAGGACTTGACCGACTCGGTTAACTCGATGGCGGGCAACCTGACCGGCCAGGTCCGCAACATCGCCGAGGTGACGACCGCGGTCGCCAATGGCGACCTGTCGAAAAAGATCACCGTCGACGTGCGCGGCGAAATTCTGGAGCTGAAGGACACCATCAATACGATGGTGGATCAGCTCAACGGCTTCGCCGGGGAGGTGACGCGTGTCGCGCGCGAAGTCGGCACCGAAGGCAAGCTCGGCGGTCAGGCGCTGGTGCGCGGCGTCGCCGGCACCTGGAAGGACCTCACCGACTCGGTGAACTCGATGGCTTCCAACCTGACAGGCCAGGTCCGCAACATCGCCGAGGTCGCAACCGCGGTGGCGCAGGGCGACCTGTCGAAAAAGATCACCGTCAACGTGTCCGGCGAAATCCTTCAATTGAAGGAGACGCTCAACACCATGGTCGATCAGCTCAATGCGTTTGCCTCGGAAGTGACGCGCGTGGCGCGCGAAGTCGGCACCGAAGGCCGGCTGGGCGGCCAGGCCGCGGTGCCCGGCGTCGCCGGCACCTGGAAGGATTTGACCGACTCGGTCAACTCGATGGCCGGCAATCTGACCGGCCAGGTCCGCAACATCGCCGAGGTGGCCACGGCCATCGCCGGCGGCGACCTGTCGCGCAAGATCACCGTCGACGTCCGCGGTGAAATCCTGCAGCTCAAGGAAACGCTCAACACCATGGTCGATCAGCTCAACCGGTTCGCCGGCGAGGTGACGCGGGTGGCGCGCGAGGTCGGCACCGAAGGCCGGCTCGGCGGCCAGGCCAACGTGCCCGGCGTCGCCGGCACCTGGAAGGACCTGACCGACTCGGTGAACTCGATGGCGGGCAATCTCACCGCCCAGGTCCGCAACATCGCCGAAGTCACCACCGCGGTGGCGCGCGGCGACTTGTCGCGCAAGATCACGGTGGACGTGAAGGGCGAAATTCTCGAACTCAAGAACACCATCAACACCATGGTGGACCAGCTCAACTCGTTCGCGTCGGAAGTCACGCGCGTGGCGCGTGAAGTCGGAACCGAAGGCAAGCTCGGCGGCCAGGCCGAGGTGCCGGAGGTGGCCGGCACCTGGAAGGACCTCACCGACAACGTCAACTTCATGGCGTCCAATTTGACCGCGCAGGTCCGCAACATCGCCGAGGTTGCGACCGCCATCGCCGGCGGCGACCTGTCCAAAAAGATCACGGTGGACGTTCGCGGTGAAATCCTGCTGCTGAAGGACACCTTGAACACCATGGTCGAGCAGCTTCGCTCGTTCGCAGCCGAAGTGACGCGCGTGGCGCGCGAGGTCGGCACCGAGGGTCGGCTGGGCGGGCAGGCCGTGGTCCCCGGCGTCGGCGGCACCTGGAAGGATCTGACCGACAACGTCAATCTTCTCGCCGCCAACCTCACCACCCAGGTGCGCAACATCGCCGAGGTGACCACCGCGGTGGCGCGCGGCGACTTGTCGCGCAAGATCACGGTGGACGTGAAGGGCGAAATTCTCGAACTCAAGAACACCATCAATACCATGGTCGACCAGCTCAACGCCTTCGCCGGCGAAGTGACGCGCGTCGCGCGCGAGGTCGGCACCGAGGGCAAGCTCGGGGGACAGGCCGAGGTGCCCGGCGTCGCCGGCACCTGGAAGGACCTGACCGACACCGTGAATTTCATGGCGGCCAACCTTACCGAACAGGTCCGCGGCATCGTCAAGGTGGTTACCGCCGTCGCCAACGGCGACCTCAAGCAGAACCTCACCGTGAAGTCCAAGGGCGAGGTCGCCGCGCTCGCCGAAACCATCAACAACATGACCGATACGCTCGCGATCTTCGCCGATCAGGTCACCTCGGTGGCGCGCGAGGTCGGCGTCGAAGGCCGGCTCGGCGGCCAGGCCAACGTGCCGGGTGCGGCCGGCACCTGGAAGGACCTGACCGGCAACGTAAACCTGCTCGCGGCCAATCTGACGTCGCAAGTCCGCGCCATCGCCGAAGTCGCGACCGCCGTCACCAAGGGCGACCTGACGCGGTCGATCCAGGTCGACGCCCGCGGCGAAGTGGCGGAGCTGAAAGACAACATCAATACGATGATCGGCAATTTGAGGCTCACGACGGATGTCAACACCGAGCAGGACTGGCTGAAGACCAACCTGGCTAAATTTACCAACATGCTGCAGGGCCAGCGCGATCTTACCACGGTGGGCCGGCTGCTGTTGACCGAGCTGACGCCGCTGGTGAACGCCCATATCGGGGTGATCTATCAGGTCGAAAACGAGGACAGCCCGCATTTGCGCCTGCTTTCCGCCTATGCCGGCGATGCGATCCATCCGCATCAGCAGTTCGTGCAATTCGGCGAAGGCCTTGTCGGGCAGTGCGCGATGGACAGGCGCCAGCGGCTGGTTTCCGACATCCCGACCGAGACCATCCCGATCAATTCCGCGCTGCTGCGGGTCGTGCCGAAAAACCTCGTCGTGCTGCCGGTGCTGTTCGAGAACCAGGTCAAGGCCGTCATCGAACTCGCGTCGGTCAGTTCGTTCACGACCTCGCAGATGACCTTCCTCGAGCAGCTCACCGACAGCATCGGCATCGTGCTCAACTCGATCGAGGCGACGATGCAGACCGAAGGCCTGCTGAAACAATCCCAGCAACTGGCGGGAGAATTACAGACGCAACAAAAAGAGCTGCAGCAGACCAACGAGCAACTCGAACAGAAGGCTCAACAGCTCGCCGAACGCAACGTCGAAGTCGAGCGGAAGAATCAGGAAATCGAACAGGCCCGGCGCGCGCTGGAAGAAAAAGCAACCGAGCTTTCGCTCACTTCGAAATACAAGTCCGAATTCCTGGCCAATATGTCGCATGAGCTGCGGACGCCGCTCAACAGCATATTGATTCTGGGCCAGCAGCTCACGGAAAATCCCGACGGAAATCTGTCGCCCAAGCAGGTCGAATTCGCGCGCACGATCCACGGCGCGGGCACCGACCTGCTCAATCTGATCAGCGACATCCTCGATTTGTCCAAGATCGAATCCGGGACCGTGACGGTGGATGCGGAGGAAATCCTCACCGGCAACCTGCTGGATACGGTTGGACGCCCGTTCCGGCACGAAGCCGAAAACCGTCAGCTGTCCTTCAATGTCGAGGTCGATCCCAATCTGGGCAGGAGTATCGTTACCGATTCGAAGCGGCTGCAGCAGGTGCTGAAAAACCTGCTGTCGAACGCATTCAAGTTCACGGCCGAGGGCGGTGTCCGCCTCAATGTGTCAGCCGCAGTCGGCGGCTGGAGCGCCGAACATCCGGTCTTGAACCATTCGCCGGCGGTGGTCGCATTCGAGGTTTCCGACACCGGCATCGGCATTCCGCTGGAAAAACAGAAGCTGATCTTCGAGGCTTTCCAGCAGGCGGACGCGGGCACCAGCCGGAAATATGGCGGCACCGGCCTCGGGCTGGCGATCAGCCGCGAGCTTGCAAGCCTGCTGGGCGGCGAAATACACCTGCGAAGCACGCCGGGAAAAGGCAGCACCTTTACCCTTTATCTTCCGCTGAAATATTCCGGACCGACGGTGGCGCCGCGAACCCAGGCGGCGGTTCCGTACACCGCTGCGCCGGCGCTCCAGGTCGCCGCGCAAGAGCGGGTCGTCGAGCAACTGCCCGACGACCGGCTGAATCTCGAACCGGGGGACGCGATTCTTCTGATCGTCGAAGACGATCCGCATTATGCGCGGGTGCTGATCGATCTGGCGCGCGACAAGGGATTCAAGGTCCTGAGCGCGGCGCGCGGCGCCGAAGCTCTGGACCTGGCCAAGCAGTTCCAGCCCACGGCGGTGTCGCTCGACGTGTTCCTGCCCGACATGCTCGGTTGGACCGTGCTCAGCCAATTGAAGCACAGCCCTCTTACCCGGCACATTCCGGTGCAGATCATCACGCTGGACGAGGATCGCCAGCACGCCTTAGCGCGCGGCGCGTTTTCGTTCGTCAGCAAACCGACCACCACCGAAGGCGTGAGCGCGGCGCTGTCCCAGATCAAGGAGTACGCCAAGCCCCGCCGCAAGCGGCTGCTGATCGTGGAGGACAACGCGGCGGAACAGATGAGCATCAGGGAATTGCTCGATCACAACGATATCGAGATCGTCACAACCGGGACCGGCGCGGATGCGCTGTCGACGTTGCGCGATAACCCGTGCGACTGCGTTGTTCTCGATCTGCGTCTGCCGGACATGAGCGGGTTCGATGTGCTCGACAAGATCCGCAGCGATGACTCGTTGTCCAATGTCCCGGTGGTGGTCTTCACCGGACGCGAGCTTTCGGTGGAAGAAGACGCCGAATTGCACACGATGGCGCGCAGCATCGTGGTGAAGGGCGTGGAATCGCCCGAGCGTCTGCTGGACGAGACCTCGCTGTTCCTGCACCGCGTGATAACGGAGCTGCCGATCGAAAAGCAGCGCATGCTGGAAAAACTCAACAGCTCCGACGAGGATCTGGTCGGACAAACCGCGTTGCTGGTGGATGACGACGCCCGCAACATCTTCGCGCTGAGCAGCGTGCTGGAACGCCGCGGCATGAAGGTTCTCACCGCCACGACGGGCAGCGAGGCGGTGGCCCTGGTCGAATCCAGTCCCCAGATCGCCATTGTTCTGATGGATATCATGATGCCGCAGATGGACGGCTATCAGACCATCGGCGTCATTCGCGAAAATCCGGCGTTTCGCCGGCTGCCCATCATCGCCCTGACCGCCAAGGCGATGAAAGGCGACCGGGAGAAATGCCTGGAGGCCGGCGCTTCGGATTACCTGGCAAAGCCGGTCAACACCGAACAGTTGCTGCTCGCTATCCGTATGTGGCTGCACCGCTGACGTGAGCAAGATGACAGACCACGAGAAAGTCAACATTCTGCTGGTCGACGATCAACCGGCGAAGCTGCTTGCTTATGAAGTCATCCTGAAGGAGCTCGACGAGAATCTCGTCGTCGCCACCTCGGGGCGGGAGGCGCTGGAATGCCTGCTCAAGAACGAAGTGGCGGTCATCCTGGTCGACGTCTGCATGCCCGAGCTGGACGGGTTCGAACTTGCCGCCATGATTCGCGAGCATCCGCGTTTTCAGAAGACGGCGATGATCTTCATCTCCGCGATCCAGGTCAGCGACATCGATCGGCTGCGCGGTTATGAGATGGGAGCCGTGGACTACGTCCCGGTCCCCGTCATTCCGGAGGTGTTGCGCGCAAAGGTAAAGGTTTTCGCCGAGCTGTACCGCAAGACCCGGCAGCTCGAGCGGTTCAACGCCGAGCTTGAAGATCGCGTGCGCGCGCGCACCGCGGAGCTGGAGGAATCGAACGGAAGGCTGATCGAGAGCGAGCAGCGCCGTAGCCTTGCGATCGCAGCAGGCAAGATGGGATCTTGGGATTGGGACTGGGTCAATGGCGACTGGATGTGGGACGAAGGCCAGTTCCGTATCTTCGGAGTCGATCCGCAAACGTTTGAAGTCACGCCGGCAAACGTTCAGGCCTTGCTTCATCCGGACGATATCGACGAACTGCGCAAGGCCATGGCCCAGTTCGCCAAGGGTGTAACTACATATGAAGCAGAATTCCGCATTCTGCGGCCCGACGGCGGGGTTTGCTGGTGTGTCGGCACTGCCGCTGCGACGGTCGACAAGGGCGGCCGGGTGGTGCGGGTCAGCGGCGTTACGGTCGACATCACCGAACGTAAGCAGGCCGAGGAGCGTCAGAACCTGCTTGCGCGGGAAGTCGACCATCGCGCGAAAAACGCACTGGCGCTGGCGCAGTCGATCGTTCGCCTGACGCGAGGCGAGAGCGTCAAGGCTTACGTGCGCGCGGTGGAAGGAAGGATCAGTGCACTCGCGCGGGTGCATACGGTCCTGTCGCTGTCGAGCTGGCAGGGCGCGGAGATCGGCAAGCTGGTCGAGGAGGAACTCGCGCCTTATTCGACCGGCCATCAGGTCGCCCGCGACGGCTCCCAGATCCAGTTGCAGCCGGCGACGGCGCAGACCCTGGCGCTTGCTCTGCACGAACTGGTCACCAATTCGGCGAAATACGGCGCCCTTTCCACCTTGTCAGGCCGCCTCTCCATCAGGTGGGAAAGCGACGCCAATACCCTTACATTGGCATGGGAAGAGAGCGACGGGCCCCTGGTGCAAAAACCGATCTCGCGGGGGTTCGGAACGAGGAGCGTGATTGCAAGCATCGAGTCCCAACTCGGAGGCCGCGCGGATTTCGACTGGCGTTCCGAGGGTTTGATTTGCCGGTTATCGGTGCCGTTGAACGGGCATCTCGCCGGTGCTGAACCGGCGCGCGCACGCGACATGGTCGTGGCCGATAATGCCGGAAGCCGGGCATCGAGATCGGCTGACGCCTGAACCATCGTCGACGCAGGTTTGAAGCAGAATGCGTGTTATCGCCTCGTCATTGCGGCGGCGCGAAGCAACCGAGAGCCGCAGGCGCGGGACTGGATTGCTTCGTCGCTGCTTCTCGCAATGATGAGCTGCTCAGCGCAACAGCAGGATGAGCAGGATGAGCGGAATCGGAATACCCACGAGCCATAGAAGAATCGGCATGATCTGTTCCTTTCGGTTGGTTTCAGCGACGCAGCAGTTTCTTGCCCCAGGTGCCGTCCCGAATGCCGCCGCCCTCGGTTGCCGCCAGAGAGGCGGAGAATGCGCCGATCAACAGCGAGGCCGTCAGCCATAACGCCAACTGCGCCGCCGCCTTGCGGGCTTTGTCGAGGTCGGATTTGACCTGAGCGGTGACCTCGGTGACGCGCTTCTCGGCGTCCGCCTGACTAAGACCGGTACGTGCCGACACCACCTTGGCCACGTAAGCCCGGTCGGCGGGATTGAATTCACTACCGTTGCGAAAGCCGGTGGTGAACAGCCGCATCATTTCGCTGCGGGAATCGGCGGGATTTGCGGAGGCGGACGGATTGTCGGAACGCAGCAGGGTATCGACGTAACCATCCATGGGTCCGGAAGCCTGAGCGGCATTGGCCGCGGCCTGCGTTGCTCCGGATGCCGCCCCGCCGATCAGCGAGCTTGCCGGACCGGCCAGCAAGATCGCGCCGATGACGGATGCAAATGCCCAGGCCAGAAAGCCGTGCGCGGTATCCCGGAAATAAACCTCGTCGGTATGGACGCCCACCCATTTCGATCGCAGGCGCCCTGCGAGGTAGCCTCCGATCGCCGATGAAATCATCGCCATCACGATGAAATACAGGCCCGTCCCGATTTTGAATGTCGTTGCGGAAACGCCCGAATTTCCCCACGGCGAAACCACCGATAATCCCAGTCCCGTGCCCAGCGAAAGCAGAACCAGTGTCAGCGCGCCGGAGGCTGTCCCGCCGGCCAGCACCGCAGCCCAGGACACCCCTGATATGGACGGTTCAACAATATCCGCCTGCGTCGGCGTCCTCAATGCTTGCTCCATCGTTTAACTCCCAGCGGCTGTAATTAGCCATCGGGAAAATGTTGCAATGGGTTAAAAGTTCCGCCGATGAGTCCGTGCCGGATCGGGCACTGGAACCGGTTGCCCGTCACGCTGTTGAACGATTTCGAATTTCCTTCACCGGTACCGTTCATGATTGACGACCTCTGGTACAAGAACGGCGTATTTTATTGCTTGTCGGTTGGGACCTATATGGACGCCGATGGCGACGGGGTCGGCGATTTCAAAGGTCTGTCGCGGCGTCTTGATTATCTTCACGGGCTGGGCGTGACCGCGATCTGGCTGATGCCGTTTCAGCCGTCCCCGGGACGCGACGACGGCTACGACATCTCCGACTATTACGGCGTCGATCCGCGATACGGCACGTTGGGCGACTTCGTGGAATTCACCCATGGCTGCCAGCAACGGGGCATCCGCGTCATTATCGATCTCGTGGTCAACCACACCTCGGATGCGCATCCATGGTTCCGGCAAGCGCGCAGCTCGCCGGACTCTCGGTATCGGGACTGGTACGTCTGGTCCGACAAGCGGCCCGCCAATGCCAATACCGGCATGGTGTTCCCCGGCGTGCAGAAATCGACATGGACGCGCGACAAGGAAGCCAAGGCCTGGTTCTTCCATCGTTTCTATGATTTCCAGCCCGATCTCAATACCTCGAACCCCTACGTTCAGGCCGAGATCCTCAAGATCATGGGTTTCTGGATTCAACTCGGCGTCTCCGGTTTCCGGATGGATGCGGTGCCGTTCGTGATCGCGACCAAAGGCCCGAACGTGCGGAAGCCGGTCGAGCAATACGACATGCTGCGATCGCTGCGTGAATTCCTGCAATGGCGGCAAGGCAATGCGATCATCCTGGCCGAAGCCAACGTTCTGCCCAAAACCGATATGGAATATTTCGGCAAAACCGGCGACCGCATGCACATGATGTTCAATTTCCACGTCAACCAGCATTTGTTCTATGCGATGGCGTCGGCGGATTCGCGGCCGCTCGCGGCGGCGCTGAAGCAGACCAAACCGCGTCCCGCAACCGCCCAATGGGGCCTGTTCCTTCGCAACCACGACGAACTCGATCTCGGCCGCCTTACCAAGGCGCAACGGGAGCTGGTGTTCAAGAATTTCGGCCCGGACAAGAACATGCAACTCTACGACCGCGGTATCCGCCGCCGCCTTGCGCCGATGCTGGGCGGCGACCGGCGGCGACTGGAGCTTGCCTACAGCCTGATGTGCACGCTGCCGGGTACGCCGGTGATCCGCTACGGCGACGAAATTGCGATGGGCGACAACCTCGATTTGCCCGAACGCAATTGCGCCCGCACGCCGATGCAATGGTCGACCGAACCGCATGGCGGGTTCACCGAAAGCGACAAGCCTTGCTCGCCGGTCATCGACCAGGGTCCTTACGGCTATCAGCACGTCAATGTCGCCAAGCAGCGCCGCGATCCCAACTCGATGCTGAACTGGACCGAACGCATCATCCGCATGCGCAAGGAGGTGCCGGAAATCGGCTGGGGCGACTTCCGCATCATCGCCACGCGCGATCCCGCCGTTTTCGCCATGCGATACGACTGGCGCAACAATTCAGTGGTCTTTGTGCATAATCTCGACGAAAAGCCGAAGGAGGCGTCGTTCTCGGTCGGACTTTCAGATGACCGAGGCCGGCAGTTGATCAACCTGCTGTCGGAAGATCACAGCGAAGCCAACGATCAGGGCAGGCATACCGTGATGCTCGAGGCGTACGCCTATCGATGGTATAGGGTCGGCGGGCTGGATTATCTGCTGAAGCGGACCGATATCGACGGCGTCAACGTCAATCACCCCGAATGACCGGCCGATCCCAGCCGTATGATCAGGCCTTCATCGCCGCGCAGATCGACGCTCGCGGACAATGCTTCGCCGCTACGATCCAGATTCGTGGATAGCACTATGTCGGCCTTGCGCCCGATTGCGTCGAGCGCTGCTGCGCAGGATTCGCTGCCGAAATTGAGAACCACCAAAAGAGCTTTTCCATCATGCTCGCGCCGGTATGCCAGCAGGTCTCCGGTGGCGGCGACCGCGGTGTAGTTTCCGGATGTCAGTTCGGGCATGTTCTTTCGCAGATCGATCAGCGCCCCGTAAAGCTTCAGGATGGAATTGGGATCGGCGGCAAGGCTCGCGACATTCTGATGCGGATGGTCCCCGGCCAACGGCAGCCAGGGCGTACCCGTCGTAAATCCTCCGTGCAGACCGGCATCCCATTGCATCGGCGTCCGGCAACCGTCTCGTCCGACGCCGATGCCCGGAACGTTTTTTTCAAAGGGATCGCGCACCTGGTCGGGGGCGATGGCGACCTGCTGCATACCGATCTCATCGCCGTAATACATCGTCGGCGTGCCGCGCAAGGTCAGTAACAGCATCGCCGCCACGCGCGCCTGCGCGCGGCCGACCCGGCTTGCGATCCGCGGCCGGTCGTGGTTGCCCAGCACCCAGTTCGGCCACGCGCCGCCAGGAAGGGCGCGCTCGTAATCGTCGATCAGCGTTGCGATGCCGCGCGCGTTCCACGGCGCCGAGAGCAGGGTAAAGTTGAACGGCAGATGCGCGCCGCTCAGATTGCTGCCGTAGTAGGCGACGAGGCGCTGGACCGGCAGGTAGATTTCGCCGATCAGCACGCGATGGTCGAATTCGTCGACCACGCGCCGCATTTCCGCGATCACCTCGAGCACTTCGGGCCGGTCGGTGGAATAGACGGGCAGCAGCGCCTCGTGCGGCGGCCGGCCCGGTCGAAGGTCTGGATTGGGCGGATTATCGCGGAATTCGGCGTCCTTGATCAAATGCCAGATGACGTCGACGCGAAAGCCGTCGACGCCACGCCGCAGCCACAGCCTCATCACGTCGTAGATGGCCTGACGCACCTGCGGATTGCGCCAGTTGAGATCGGGCTGCTCGGCGAGGAAGGCGTGGTAGTAATATTGCTGCGTGCGGGTATCGTACGTCCACGCGCTGCCGCCGAACTCGGACATCCAGTTGTTAGGAGCGCCGTCATCGGCACGCGGTTCGCGCCAAAGATACCAGTCGCGCTTTGGATTATCTCGCGAACGGCGGCTTTCAATGAACCATGGATGCCGGTCCGAGGTGTGATTCGGGACCAGGTCCAGTATGACCTTCAGGTTGCTGGCATGGGCCGATCTCACCAGCAGGTCGAAATCATCCAGCGTGCCGAAAGTCGGATCGATGCCTGTGTAGTCGGCGATGTCATAGCCGAAATCGGCCATAGGCGAGGGAAAAATCGGCGACAGCCAGATCGCGTCGACACCCAACGCGCGCA
The DNA here is from genome assembly GCF_964252615.1 of uncultured Bradyrhizobium sp. NCBI lineage: Bacteria > Pseudomonadati > Pseudomonadota > Alphaproteobacteria > Hyphomicrobiales > Nitrobacteraceae > Bradyrhizobium > uncultured Bradyrhizobium sp. The sequence continues at coordinate 8,175 of NZ_CAXUNQ010000016.1, read as the reverse complement.
GGTATGGCAGCCGGTCGATGATACCCTGGAGGTCGCCGATTCCATCGCCGTTTAAGTCCTGGAATGAGCGCGGATAGATTTGATAAAGAACGCCTGCGGCCCACCAGACTGTCATCGCGCTGCTATGGTTTGATTTCGGTGCGAGGCTTGCGTTTGGCCGCGGGGCGGGGCCGCCACCTTAATAGTCGCAATCGCGGTGCCGACGCAACGCCAGCCGGAAGCAAAAAAGCCCCGCCCGTGGGGAGTGTGGATTGCCGGGCGGGGCGTAGTCTCGGTCGGTGGGGTGCAAGCCTAGGCGAGCCTAACCCTCGATGATGTAAACGATCTCATGGGTCTGCGGCCGAAGAATGATGTATTTGCCGCGCACCACGATGAAGTCGTAGCCGCGCCATTCCGGATAGATTTCAATGATCCGCGACGGCAGCGGGTGGTAGCGCACCGATGAAGGCACTGCTGTGCCGACCGAAATATTGAAATTGACGTTGGTGACCTCTTCGACCTTCTCCTGCTTGATCGCGGAGGTGATCTGGCTGCGCTTTTCCGCCGGCGGCGCTGCTGTCGCCGAAGTTGCGGCGTTGCCGGTGGTCTTGGCGTCGCTGCCGGGTGACTTGCTGTCAGCCGTCGGATTCTTGGCATCCTTCGCGTTGCTGGTCGTTGCCGGGCTGGTTCCGGACTTGGTGTCGTTCGCAGCCTTCGATCCCTTCGGCTCTCCTTTGTCTTGAGCGGTTGTTCCGGATTTCGCGCCGGAAGCCGGTGCGGTTTCGGCGGCCGATCCCTTCGAGGAACTCGTCGGAGGCGCGGTTTCGGCCTTCGGCGTGGAGGTCGTGCTGTCGCGCGCGGGCGCGGCGCTATCGCGCGCGGGCGCGGCGCTATCGCGTGACGGCGTGGCGCTATCGGCTTTCGGCGCCGCTGCCGCAGGAGCGTCCTTCATGCCGGTGCCCTGGGCAAACGCAGAGCCTGCCCCGATTATCAAAGCAAGGGCTGCTACGGAGCCCAACAGTGAATTCTTCATCGAGATGTCCTCTTTGATGGAAACCGACAAGCCGGTTCGTCGCTGGCTAATTTTCGGTTCTTGCTAAAGTTCCCGGAGCAAGAAAATAATCGGGAAAAAACGGCAAGCGCGAAACCCGTTTTAATACGCAGGCAGCGCTGCCGAAGCTCCCGGAACAAAAAACTACCTGGGAACTTGTGCTAATTGCCGCGGTGTGCGGTGGAGGAATCCCCATGAACCGATTGATCAGAGCAAGTCTCGTCGTCGCAGCGCTCACCGTCGTGGCTACCGCCGCATCCGCCATGCCCCGCGTTGCAGCAGACGCGCTTGCCCCCGACACGGTAATCCAGGTTAAAGGTGGCCATGGCCACGGTCATATGGGCCGCGGCGGCCGCGGCCATCACTATGGATGGGGCCGCGGGCACGGCCACCACTACGGCTGGTCACGCGGTCGACATCGCCATCACCATTGATGTCCAGATGAGCGGGGGCCGTTTCCGCGCCGCGCTCATCCGATCCTGTTGATGCCGACAGAGGTAGGCGCCATGCCCGGGTTGCTAGGATATATGCTTGCGATCGTCGTAACGCTGGGCGGCTATCTCGTCGGACTGCATTGGCTGGTTACGCCGCCGGATCCCTGGCAGTCCAATCCTAGGACATCGAAAACGAGCACACAGCAATTTGCCGCGAAGAAACGCATGCCGCTCGTGAGGCCGGTTGAGGCTGAAGCGGCTCCTGAATTAACAGCATCGGTTCCGGCGGCATCAGCCGAACTGGCGAGCGCCGAAATTCCAGCGTCTTTACCGGCAATACCGGCAATCGAACCCTCGCGGCCAGCCCAACCGTCACGTTCCCTCGAACAGCACATCGCAACGTCGGCGCGGGTTGCCGCCGAACCTTTTCGCGTGGCGCAACGTGAGCCGACGCCGCCGAAAACCAGATCCGTCCCTCGCAAGCGGGTCGAACGGGCTCCGGTCCGCAAATTGGAACTGATGGTTTTGCGAACGTATGAGCGGTCGGACGGCAGGCGTTTCAGCCGCCTGTTACCGCTCAGCAGCGCACGAAGCGCGCTGGCGTACCAGCCGGACGATCCATGGTAGCCGCCTAATCCATCCCGATCTCGACCGCGATCCGAATGAGGTCGGAATGGTTCTTGGCGCCGAGCTTCTGCTTCAGGAGCGAAGTCGTGTTGGCGACCGTCTTGTAGGAGATCTCAAGGGCGTCGGCCACTTCGACAATCTTGTCTCCGCGCGCCAGAAGCCGCAATATTTCGAGTTCGCGCGGCGTCATCTGCGAAGCCGGACTTGCCCGGATCGCTGCCGCCGAAAATGTGATGGTTTCGGCCAGATGCGGCGTAATGAAATTTTCGCCTGCGGCGACCTTCCTGACGGCCTTCATCAGCAGACGCGGATCATCGCCCTTTGAAACATAACCTTGCGCGCCGAGCTCGACGGCGCGGACGACGAATGCCGGATCGTCATTCATGCTAAGCATGATAATCTTCGCGGCCGGATCTTCCTTCCGAATCCGCCGCATCAGTTCGAATCCGGACAAATCGGGGAGGTTGATGTCGATAATCGTCACATCGGGACGCTTGCTAAGATATGCGCGATGACCGGATTTCTCATCGCTCGCCTCTTCGATCTTTATCGAAGCGTCCGACGCGAACAACGAGCGACAGCCGGAAACGATCATGGGGTGGTCGTCAACAATAAGTATCTTCATGAATGCCGTCGCAATCGCGGATCGGGTTCAACCGTGTCTCCGACAGGTATGTATTTATCGATGCTTGAACAGGCGTCGAAACGCATTTGAGGTTACAATAATCCGCATGTGGACAACATACTCACTTCGAACCCGTTTGTGCATTTTTCTTTGCACGATGTTTCTGGCCGCCCTGGTCACGGGTCTGGTCCTGCTGCGGATTTTTGCGGCCGATCAACTTGCCGACGAAAACGAGCCGGCGGGACGGTCTTCGCAACAGATCGCTGCCGCGCTGAACCGGGCGTTGAGCGTGTCGGCAAATCCGCAAGCGACGCTGGATGCGTTCGTTGGCGAGTTGAATACGTCGAACGCCGACGTCATCAAGTTCCGGCCTGCCGGCGCTTCGCTATCCCGGCCGGAAAACTACGTCGGCGGCGGCCGGGCAAAAGTTCCGGCATGGTTTGTCCGCCTGCTGGCGCTGCCTGAAACCGCGCGTTCCAGTCCCATCGTGATCGAAGGGAGGCGTGTCGGGAATCTGGTGTTCGAGCCGGACATGGGGGCTGATATCTATGAGAAATGGGTCGGCTTCCTGGCCATTCTTGCGGCGGGCACCGTGCTTACGGTTCTGACATTGTCGATCACCTTTCTGACGGTGGATGCCGCCTTGAAGCCTCTGCGCGATCTCGGCGCCGGGCTGGCCCGGCTTCGTGACGGCCAATACACCGGCAGGATCGCCTGCTCGGGCCCTCCGGAAATTCGCGTGAGCTGTGACGCGGCCAATGAACTTGCCGCGACCCTGACGCACCTTAATCACGAAAATCGCAATCTGCTGCGTAAGATCGTTTCGATCCAGGACGAAGAGAGGCGGGACATCTCGCGCGAGCTTCACGACGAACTCGGCCCGTTGCTGTTTGCAATCCGCGCCAACGTCATCGCGATGGTGGACAGTGGCGGGACCGATCACGACAACGCCGATTCTCCGTCGCAGAAAGCCCTGCAATCCGTCGAAGCCTTGCAATCCACCAACCGGCGAATTCTGGACCGGCTGCGGCCCCTGCATATCGAGGAACTGGGACTGGAATCCAGCGTCCGGAAACTGCTGCGCAATTTTCGGCCGCAGGTCGCAGGTATCGAGGTGATATTCGACATCGACCCCGCGCTCGGCTCCGTTGACAGCGTCGTGGCGCAAACGGTCTACCGGGTTCTGCAGGAGGGAATAACAAACGTGCTGCGCCATGCCCATGCCACGCAAATGCGGCTGGTGGCGAAGGTCAGCGGCGGTCAGGTGCTTGTGGAGATTTCCGATAACGGCGTCGGCATGGCCGCCGACGCTGTGATCGGCCGCGGTCTGACCGGAATGCGGGAGAGGGTGCGGGCGTTGGGCGGAACGTTCGAGTTCTGGCGCAATGACGGCCGGACGCTTGTCCGGTGCAACTTGCCGCCCGCGGCCGCCGAACTGGAAATCGGCTGACCCCGGGTTATTTCGGAGATATCTCGTAACCCGCGTCGGTCAACGCTGCCAGCACGGCCTTGGCCACACAATGTGCCTCTTCCATATCATTGGGATTCGGCTCGTGTGGAGCGCCTTTCTGATTTAGTGTGTCGAGCCGGCATTCCCTAATCGCCGTGGCGATGAGGGTCGTGAGCTGAAAGCGGTCAGTCATGGTACACCTGTCGCTGTTCGGTTGCCGGATCCAATCATGCAAACTACCAGTACGGCCGCCGAAAGCTATCGAAAGGTACTCGCTGGGCGTTTTCTGCAGCGGCGGTGCGGACCCGAGCCTGCCGGGTTGCCAGCTTCTGTTTTCGCGGTTTGGCCGCTATCGATGGTCTTGCCGTCTTGGGCGGGTCCATGCTCGCCTGGGCATTCATCATTGCCGGCCTTTCCCGGTCCGTAATTTCCGCAACCGGATCAGGCTTGACCGTTTCAGACCGGATGAAATGCTGCGGTCCGAGGCGTCCTTGAACCGGTTCTCCGAGGTGCGCCATGGCGCGGAGCGAGTCCATCACCGTCCAGCGATCCGGGGTCAGTGAGTTCGGAGGCTTGTCCTGGTCCGCTAGCAGAAAAAGCATCCCCAACAGAAGTGAGCCAACGAGACAGACATAGCGGATGATGGGCACAGCATTTTTCCGGCGGAGTTTCGGTCAAGCGGGCCGCCCCGGCCGGGCGGCCCTCCGTCACGCAGAGCGCTTGGTCGCAGATTGCTCAGTCAATGACTTGAACGATCCGATGCGTTCCCGGATCGACCAGCACGGTTCGATCATTGACCACGGTGTAGCGGTATTGCGTGGTCCCGTAATCGCTTGGAACCTCATAATAGGTGACGCCGTTGCTCGGAAGTTCCGCTCCCACCCGCACTTCGTTCTGATAGCGGTAGGACGGATGTTTGCGTTCGACGACATAGCTGCGGAAGCGCGGCCGCGCGTCCTCGGCAATGCCGCCCGCGGTAGCACCGGCCGCAGCGCCCACCGCAGCGCCGACGGGACCGCCGACGGCTCCGCCCACGATGGCGCCTCCGACGGCTCCGCCCGCCACTCCGCTCTGGGCAAGAGCCATGGTCGACATCGAAAGAGCCGACGCCAGCAGCGCGCCTGTGATCAATATTCGTTTCAAGATCGCCTCCGTTTTCTGGGTAAAGAAGCCGAACTTCCCGAGCACCGGATCGTTCCAGCGGTTTGCATGTTTTTCCCGAAATATAACAGGCAGGGAACGAACGTGATGCTGTAAAATCTCGCGCCGCCTGCCGGATTATCCCGGGAACCAACTTACGGCGGCGCGGTTGAGATGCATCGTCAACGACGTCGAGCAATGTGATGAAAGCGCTACCAAGCATTGGCCGAAACGATGTTATCCGCGCAATCGCGCTGATATCGGTGGTGGCTTTCCCGCTGATCGCGGATGCGCAACTGGGATTGGGTGCGAGAGCCGTCCAGCGATCGGACGGCGTCGTGACAGCCCCTGTACCGGCGGCTGTCGCCCGCCGGGACTCCTGCGCAGACCAGCATTGGCCTTTCTTTTCCAAAGCCTGTCTCCGCGGATCGGCGGACATCGTCGAGCCGCGCCTGGTCGAGCGCAGCGTGGATCCTGTGCCGAGTTCAGCCAAGGCGGCGCGTTCGGCAAAAGCAGATACTCCCGGCGATTTGCCAGTTGCCCGGTCGAAGAAAATCGCCAAGTCCAGGGTGGCGACGCACAGCCGCGAGCGCAGAAGTTCGCCTGTTACCTATGCCGTCAATTCGGACAGCACCATCTCTCTGGCCGGCTGGTGAGGGGTTACGGCACATTGCCGCCTTGCCGACCTAATCCAACGGCTGCTGAATACCGGGTTCAGCGCCAGTTCATGATTAACCATCTAAGTCCGCGCCCGGGGCAAGGCGTGGATGTTAGGTGGACAAAATGTCGATTTCCAGGGAGGAATCCGATCCTGTAGCGACGGTCGTCGACTGGCTGGACGCATGCAGGAGCGGCAGCGTCCATGTGCTTCTGGACCTGTATGACGAAGCCGCGACCATCGAATGCGCCTGCCACGGAACCCAGAGCTTGACCGGACGCGCGGCGCTGGAAGCCTATTGGCGGCCCAAGCTGGCGCATCCGTCGCCCGGATCCTTTGCCATGGATGACGTGTCCGCAGAAACCGACGGCGTGACCCTGGATTACCAGAGCTTCGAGGGCCGGCCAGTGCGGATACACTTCCGTTTCAGCGACACCGGCAAAATCCTTTATACGCGGTGCGCGCCGTTGGGCCGTTGCGCCGCTTGAACCACGCGGAACTGATCGGCCTGTCAAGATGGATCGCGCCGGATCTGGCTGCGTGCCAGCCGGATAATGAAGCGATCCCCGCTCCAGAGTTCTATTTCCTGGTCATCCGCCAGTTGTCGGGCCTGTTCGATTGCTTCTGAATCACCCGAACAAGACAGTCCCGCGAACCTCACGAAATGTCCGTCGGTCCCGACGAAATATGCCCGATATTCGGTCATCCCATAGCCCCGCCAGCGCATGTCATACGGCGCTATCAAACGCTATTCGGGAATAAGTGGCAATGGCGAGGCATGGCCGGTGCGGGGCTTTGACGGCCCTGACTCTGATTCGGCGTATCTTTGCAGGCCGTCCCGGCTGCAATCATACTGCGCCGGCCGCATGCACCCTTTCTCGTGCGATAGCGAGCAGGACACCTCGGGAACGATGTGATATCAGTCTGGAACCACGGTCGGCAGGTTTTCAAATTCTCCCGCTCCGGCCAAATTCAATTGATCGGGACGGAAAGGCCTGCGATCTCGCATGAAGGATTTTGCTGGAAAAATCGCTGTCATCACCGGCGGCGGCACGGGCATGGGCCGCGAACTCGCGCGCCTGCTCGTCGCCGAGGGGTGCAATGTCGCGATGTGCGACGTCTCCGCCGACGCGATGGCGGAAACCAGGCGGCTTTGCGAGGTTGAGCGGTTGCCGCAAGGCCTTCGCATCACCACCCACGTCGCCGACGTCTCGATTGAGGATCAGTTGCTGCGATTTCGCGACGAGGTCGTCGAGCAGCAGGCCACCGGTCACATCCATTTGCTGGTCAACAACGCCGGCATCGGCGGCGGCGGCAGCCTGTTCACCAACACCCGCGAGCAGTGGGAGCGCACCTTCAATATCTGCTGGGGCGGCGTCTATCTCGGCGTTCGCACCTTCCTGCCGATGCTGCAAAAGGCCGACGAGGGCCATATCGTCAACACCTCCAGCGTCAACGGATTCTGGGCGTCGATCGGGATGCTGCAGTCGCACACCGCCTATAGCGCGGCTAAATTCGCGGTGAAGGGGTTCACCGAAGCGCTGATCAACGACCTGCGGCTGAACGCGCCGCATATCAAATGCTCGGTGGTGATGCCCGGTCATATCGGCACTTCGATCCTGTCGAACTCGCGCAAGATCCAGAGCGGCACCGGGTCCGAACGCCTCACCGATAACGAGATCGCGTTGGCGCGTACGCGCCTTGGCATGGCCGGCGTCGACTCGTCGAAAATGTCGGATGAGGACGTGCAGGCCTTTGCAGCCGAGCGGGCGCGGAGTTTCCGCGAGGATGCACCGATGACCGCGGCCGAGGCCGCAACGGTTATCCTCGATGGCGTCAAGGCCGAGCGCTGGCGTATCCTGGTCGGCGACGATGCCCACCGCCTCGACGAGAGGGTGCGGCAGGACCCGGAGAAAGCCTACGATCTGGAGTTCTACCAGAGCTTTGCAGCCGAGGCCGGCTGGCGGCTGGGGTGAGCCCGACGCCACACAAGCCGTCCCCGCGCAGGCGGGGACCCATACATCCCGCGCTCTCCTGTCGAGGCAGGGCGTTGCAACGTCATCGCGTAACCGCCGGTGCGGTGGTTATGGCTCCCCGCCTGCGCAGGGACGACGGGAATTTTCGGACACCGCGATATCGAGCCAGCCGAACGAACGCGGTCAGCATCCCGCCCCTCGACTGTCGTCCCCGCGCAGGCGGGGACCCATACAT
>NZ_CAXUNQ010000015.1:0-89547 GCF_964252615.1 uncultured Bradyrhizobium sp. | reverse complement strand
AGGAATATTGGCAGCCGGCGGCGATGCTATTGAAGCTGGCAGGCGAAAGCCCGCCCGGCGGCGATCATCTCATGGCCCGGATTGCGGTAATGTACGGCCTGCGCAAGGGGGTAAGGGCCGATCCGCCCGAGTTCGATCCGAACCGCAAGCGCGATCACCATTGGGGCAAACGGAATCTCAAACGAGACGAATGACCGGCTAAAACGGAATATCGGACAATTGCGATCGGAATACCGCCACAGCCGGCACGCTGCGAATGCCGCGCCGGTTCGCGGCGTTTTCCTTGTTGGTAAGCCAGCGCAGTTGCTGCAAGCCCTGATCGTTCTCTCGCCGGTTATCAAGGCTGTCGCCGTTCTCATGGTCGACGAAATGCTTCTCCGACGGCCGTGGCAGCCCCATCCGTTCCGCGATAATCACCCGATGCATGAGGATAGTGACGTTACGGCCACCGTCGCACACTGAGCGTCTCGCATAGACGAGGCCACCATGGCGCGGATGCGACACCGCATACGTCCACGGCCACTGCATCAGGAAGTCCAGGTCCTGCCAGGAGACCTTGCAGACATATTGCGTGCGGGCGCCGACAATGATGGTGGCGTAAGGTAGAACTCCGCGCGCTTTCATTCGCTGGATCCTATGCAGCTAATCGGAACCCCCCTGCTCAATTCGCGCCAATGCCATATCCACCTGCCAACGATGTGCTCGGGCTCTTTAAGATGCTCCGCAATTTCCGCCGTGTTGTAACGTCGCGCCCACATCTTCAGCGCGATCGAATATTTGCGAAACAGGTCGTGGTCGATGTCATCGCTGCGTGCGAGATCGTTCATGTTCCGCTCCCGCGCACGAAACAGAACACGGTAAATTCCCCGATCGGTCCCGGCCGGCCGCACAGATGGCTGCGCCCATCCGGACTGTCGCGGTTCTGTTCGACCTTTCGCAGCGGGATCGGAATCCAAATGCTGCCACGTTGCGCTTCCCAATGACCGTCGACGAAGCGCGACGGCGCCGGGCTGCAATCCTGGTTGTGGCAACACGAGGTATTCGGCGCGTCCGGCATCATCCACGTCGAGTAGAAGCGCTCGTGGATGTCTTGCGGGTGATACTGATCCTGCGCGTTCGCTGCGATGATGTACAGGATGGCCGCAACGAACGCCGCAACAACGATCAAGCAACCAAGCCGGTCCGACTTCATGGCGGGCACCTCTTCGCTTTAGCTATGGTGGATTCTGAGACGCCCCTGCCGCTTCGGTCTGTGATTTGGTCAGCGAACGCTGAAAGCGATCTTCGGCGTCCGGACGCACAGCGGCCAAGCGCGCTGCAGGACATTGCATTGAAAACAAACGAGCGCGCTGTATTCGGTGCGGGGCGGCAGATTAGGCGGAAGCTGGAAGGATCGCGGCAGCGCTGTGTCGCCGACCTGGACAGCTCGCGAGGCTTCCGTGGTATCTAGCGTGGCGACCATCCTGCCGGTTTCGGCGTCATTGAAGAACCGCTGCACCGTGGCCGGACAGAGCCGCTTCACCTCTTTGAGGTGCCAGTCTGCCACGACCGTTGCGCCTTGCGATGCAGGATCCGGAATGATGTGGCTTTGAACGGCGTCGTAGATGTATGGCGGATTATTATCCAAATACATCAGCCCGATCCATCCGCCCAACAAGCCGGAGAGGAGGACGACAGTTGCCAACAGGAATCGCTCGTTCATGACTTGCCGATCAGCCATGATTTGATAGCGATTACCGCTGCCAACGTGGTCCCGACTGAAATGATCGCCCATTTTACCACCCGACCGGTAGTCTTGAACGCCCGTACCAGTTCGATCCCGTTCTGCAGTTCGAGGATTTCTTCTTTGCGGGCGCTTGCCAAAAACTCGAACGTCTCGGACTTCCCCTCCCGCAGGAACCGGCGCATATTCTTGTAGTCAGGGTCGCCGAGCTTGCGCAGCACGTCGATGCCGTCGGCGCCCATGTCTCCAATGACATCGGCAACCTCCATCAGGTTCGAGAACCGTTGCGTGGTCATCATTTTGAGACGCCACGCGACGACCTCTTCCTCGGCTTTCGATCCTTGATCGGACATCAGCGCCCTGCTTTCAATTGGAGACGCAAAGCGTCATCGCTTGATGATCCGTGCGACCTTTTCGATCGTGCGTCCGCCAAACCAGAGCGCCATCAGCGAGCGCGGCCAGCAGGACCATAGCCGTAGCCATCACCCACTCGAACAGTCGGCCTTCCAGATGGCGGAGCATGACAGGCGTCATGGATTTACCTCTTTGCCGTCGTCGCCGACTGCGAAACCGCCAAGGTGGCCGCCATCGCCTGCGATCCCCGCGTCATCATCCGGTTGCCGAACCAGAATCCCATGATCGCCGCGAAGATCGACTTCGTATCGGCGTCCCACAGCAACTGCGCGAGCTGGGCCAGGTCATAGCCGCTGTTGACGCCGTAGATGAACAGCGACACCTCGATCAGAAGGAACAGATGGAAGAAAACCAGGGTGATGTAAGGGCGCACAAATACGGCCAGCGCGTCCACAAAACGGTTGCCAGAAGAGCCGCTTGCAAACTCATAAATATGGTCTGCCTGTCGAATATCAGCCTGAGAATTTGCAATATCCACCTGACCGGCAATCTTCTCTTTCTCGCCTTGCTGTCGAAGTTCTTCAAGGCGGATTTGCTGCGCATTGTTCTCTCGCAAGGTGAAGAAGTTCAGGATGGCCGGCACCATGCCGGCGAGCGCGCTCAGTGCTGCGACGATGCCCGTGAACATGGCTATGCCACTCCCTTCGCCTCAGTCACGACGGCGACCGCCTCATCCTTGGTCGCATCGGCCATGGCGATGGCTTCAGCCACTTTCGGCGTCACGTCCTTGTCCGCAATCGCGACGATTTCGAGCGGTTTGGTGACCCGCTTGCGAAGCCAGGAGATGGCAAGACCGATCAGCGCAAAGGAAGCGCTCAACACAAGCCCGCGCATATCTTCCGGCACGTTCGCAAGCAGCCGGGCCGTGAGCGGCGTCAGATCCAGGCTCGACGCAAACAGCGCCAGCGCGTCATAGGCGGTCACCACGAAGCCGCCGAACCACAGCAGCCGGCCGATCAGCAGCGTCTCGGATTTCCTGTAGAGCGCGATCTCGATCGGCTCTATCCAGGCGAAGAAGCCTTGCGCCCAGGGTTTCGTCTTGAGCCAGGCGCGCCCGGAAAGCGCGTACCACAGCAACACAAGGGCGAGCAGTGCGGCAACTGTCCAAAGCATGATGTTCAAGCCTTCCTGTAGGTGCGGAATACGATGTCCCAGACTGGGGATGACACGCCAAAATTGCCTTTGCCGCCGCGGTGATGGGCAGCATGCAGGCGCCTCATCATCGCGCCGTAGCGGCCGAAACCGCGGGCCTCAAAGTGATGCATGCCGACGTGAATGGCGCAGTAGAACAGATAGCCGCTCATGAACCCGGCCGTAGCGGCGGAACAAAGCGAGCCACCTACCAGGATATACGCAATGAGCCAGATGCCGGCGAAACCGCCGAAGGTCCCTAAGCTCGCGACCCCGATCAGGTCCTTCGGTAAAGCATGATGCATTTGATGCATCGGCTCGAAGGCCGTTGGCCCATGGAACACCAGGCGATGTATCCAATATTCGGCAAAGGACCAGACGACTGCCCCTGTCAGCAGCGCCGCGACCAGCCCCGCCGGATGCAAACCTCGCCAAAGTGCGGTAGCGATAAGCGCCAGCTCTGCAAACGGCACGAGCGCGAAATCAAGGAAATACCCGGATCGCGACAAATCGAATGCAGCGGGCAAGCCCTCGTGGCGCGATAAACCGAAATTGCGGGGCATGATCACGCCGCCTTCGGCTTGAACAGATCTTTCACACGGCCCCAGAACGTCGGAGCAAGGCCCGTGGTGCGGACCGGACCCGGCGGCGGCAACGTGACGTCCGGAGGCTTGGAAAGCGCCGCAGGACCCGTCAGCGCAGCCTTGATGGCGGCGATCGTCGCAGGGCCTGCGACACCATCGGCGGCGAGGCCCTTGCTGGTCTGAAAGGCCACCACGGCCGTGCGTGTGCCCGCGCCCGCGATGCCGTCTACGACCAGTTGCGGCGTGGCGCCGAGTTTGTTCAGCGACGTCTGTAGCCAGACCGCATCGTCAACGCCCTGAACCGGGGCGAGGTTTGGTTGAGGCAGCGCCGGCTGCGCCAGCACCTCCGGCAATCCTGCAAAGCTGATCGTATCGTCGAGCGCATCGAGCTTGAGCAGCAGGCCAGCGACTCCGAGCTGCTTGTCCGTGACGTTTTCGATCGGGCCATGGTCGACAAGAACCTTGCCACCAGGCCCTGAAGGCGGATCGTAAACGGTCGTCCCAGACCACAGATACGGGCTTGGCCGGGGCGGACGTGCATTGGCATAAGCAAGCCCGTTGAAGCGCTCGACGTAAGTCAACATGCCGGAGATCGACCAGTCCCGGTTCGCAATTGCTGCTTTCGGCGCGCAGTCCATCAAGGCATCGACGGCGCCGCGCTCGAATGCATCGACTCCGAAGAATGGCCCGCGGCCCGCCGGCACATGCGTGGTCGGCCGGCTCAAGGGGTCGCCCTGTCCGAGATGCGTCGAAAAATCCATGCCGCTCTCGCGGTTGTGGATGACCGCGACGAAGACCCATGCTTCGTCCGGCATGTTGGATCCTCGCGCGCGGCAGCGCCGGACGACGTCGAGATAGCGCGCCTTGTTGGCAAGGGCCTTGCGGGCCACGGGATCGAAACTGAGCCGGCCGGTCAGCCTTGCTGAATTCCAACGCGTATCGTTCGCCCGTTGCAGGGCGTTGAGATCGGTCATGATGATGTTTCCTTTTTAAGCTCGCCGCCGCGTCATGCGGCCTACGGTATTCAGACCGGTCCGCTTCGGACCGCGCCGCTCTGAGTCGTGAGCGCGTCTATCTCGGGACGGATTTCATGGACGGTGTACGGGTCTTCGCCGGGACCGTGCATTGGTGCGAACGGGCGCACGCCGTTAAAATTCAGCGCTTCGCCGATCTCGTGGTTCATTGAGCGCAGGCACTGCTCAAATACCCAGCGCCGCCATGATTGCTCATTGTACGTCGCGAACGGCACCGGATGGCAGTGATAAGGGGCGAACGGCCGGTTGTGATCGTAGTTGTCGACGTCGTTCGCCATCCTGATCCGCAGTTCTTTCACTCCGCCACCTACATCGGCAAGCGCGAACGTCCAGCCCGGTTTGCACTTCGCCTCGCTGACCACGCGCGCAAGGATATCGAATGTGTTATCGGCCATGGTCACGCTCTCTGATGGTGCGGTTTGCGAAATTCCGACCGGTGCCCGCGCCGATCCTCACGCGCAAAGCGTTTGGCTTTAGCGGCCGATCCGAACACCTCTTTGACCTTGCCGTTCTGTTTCACGATCACGTAGCCGCCCTTGGTCATGGAGAACGGCTTGGTCAACTTGCCGAGGTGATCGAACTTGGTGCCGGGCGGATGCTTGAAGGGTTCGAACCACGAGGGATGCACGAAGTTCGACATCGCTATGCCGTTGACGAGGAAAGTATCCTCTTCGCAAGGATCGCTCATCTCGTAGGCGTATTCCTTGCCGTCGCTGTTTTCAGCCCAGAGATTTGCGAGCGGATCGATCGCCATCTCGAATAGTTCGTGGCAGGCCGTGACGCTGACGAGTTCTTTCGCCGCCAGCGTGGTCTTGACGAATACCTTCGAGATCGGCTGCCCGTCTTTCGTCAGGTCATGATAGCCGAGCGCGCCGGCCTCGTCGGCCGTGTCGAGATAGTAGAACTGCCACTCGCCGGGCTTTGGCTTTGTGGTGTTGTAGAGCGTGACCGGGTAGCCCCAGACCGGAACGAAAAACTGATCGTAACAAGCCTGAAGTGCCGCCGTGAGCTTGTCGAAGGGTACGCCGAGATCGACGGTCGCCATATTGATGCAGGCAATGCGCACGGCACCGCCCTGCCCGGCTTGGGCAGATCGTTTGGTCATTTGTCGCTTCCTTGATGTTTCTAAGGTCAGTCTATTTTGCGAGACGCTAGAGAACGCGGATGATGTAGTTGCAGATGATGGTGGGCTGCACATTGGAAAACGCCGCTGCCGTGCCGCCCTGCGCGGAGCCTGTAAATGTTGAACCACCTTGCGAAGCCGAAAGAGACAACGGCGTACTGCTCATGGCCGAAAAAGACCCGCCGCCGCCGCCGCCGTTGTTAAAGTCACCCGCAACATTTCGGCCACTACTGCCGCCGGAAATTGTGATTGCGCCGTTCGATATTGAACCCGCGGGCGTGTATGGAGGAAGATTTGCGACAAGCAATTGTGACTGTTGACTACCGCCGATGCCACCGAGAGCATTGCCATTCGTCACCGTCGCCGCGTTCAAAATCGCACCCGTGGGGTCAAGCGCGGCAGACACGCGACCTCGTTTATCCGGCAAGTTGAATGTGGTAGTTCCGTCACCGATACCGTAAGTGGTTCCTATTCGTCCGAACAATTCAGAATATGTCGTTCGGCTGATGGCTTGGCCGATTGGAAATGCAAAAGCGCTGTTCGGAGCTGTTGATCCCCAAAAATCCATACCGGCCGCGAGCGGAACGTTGTACGGGTTGCCGTAAAAGTTTTGCAGATAGAATGAGCCGTCCGAGGTGTTACAGATCGCAACATAGGGCGTGCCTGCGATGAGGACGCCCGGCAGGAGGTCTACGCCAGGTGACGCGCGCAGCGGTGTCGCGCCGAGTCCATCCACATTGACAGTGGGAGACGGCCCGTTGGTTGCATGGGGTGTAAAAGCGACAATCTTTCCACTCAGGGCGGCGAAGTTTGGGAATACCTCGTAAGTGCTCACCGTGTAAGCGGTTGAAGTACCGCCCGTCACGATTGCACCTGAGATGTCATCACGAAACGCTGCTGTGGACGCCATCATGGCGCGGGCACTGTCATTGACGGACGAAGGGGCCTGTCCTTCAGCCCAATTAACCGTGCTGTCCGCAGTCGCGTTGCTGGCAGCGGTTCTTGACCAATTATAGAATGGCAGTGCCATCAGTTATTCTCCAAAAGAAAACGGCGACCCCGAAGGATCGCCGTTATGTTGCCTTGCGTTGGCCCGCCTAAGCAGTCCGCACCTGACCTCATCGTGCCAGCGCCGCCAGTCCCCGACGCGTCATGCCGAACCATGGCCCGCCATGCCTGCCGTGCCAATCCTCTGCTGTTCGTACCTTGAGCGGACTTTCCACTCCGTGCCCAAACTTTTACGCAACATCCTCTTGCGGCAGATCGAATTTATCGATTTCCGCAAAGACGGAAGCCAATTCAACTAACGAATTGTATTTCGCTCGAACCCGCCGAAGTTCGGCGAGTGCATCTTGCAGCATCCGCTCGCGAAGATCGGGAACGCGAACGACATCCTCGATTTGCCGGTAGCCGCCACCCTTGGCTCGATCCATCGTAAGGGAAACGGTTTTTCGCTGCCCTTCCACCGTCACGATGTGAAGAGCGATCAGTCGGCGAGCCTGCCACAAGCGATGTTCGGCGCCTGCCGTGGCATCATCCCATTCGAAGCAGGTATAGAGAGCCGACTTCGGATGCTTCTTTGCCCATTCAACAACGTCGCTGGCGTTGATAACTTCCTTGTTGCCTTTGATCTTGGCAAGTTCGGTTTCGATCTGCTTGCCTTTGTCCTGTTTCCCGGTCATGCCCGCACCTCGAACATTCCCCACCCCATGCCATTCGAGGCTTTGCTGTCCGGCCTGCCTTCGCCGATGCCGACTTGCGCGCCGGCACGAGCTAAGAGGTTAACGACATCCTGCGCAGAGAATTGCGTCGAATCCCAGCGAACACGAACAACGGCGGTCCATTCTTCCCACATCGGTCGCCAGCGGACATCAGCAACGCCGGTTTGGTTACGAACGAGTCCTTCGTGAATGCGAGGCTCGCCAACGATCTTGACCAGCGGTGTGCCGTCGTCCGCGTCGTAACCGTCTGCCTCAACAAAGACGGACAGCTTCGCCAGCGTCATCTTGAACCCGACGATTCGACAGGCCGATATCATCGCATTGCGAAACGACGGAGCCGGGATACCGACCCAGCCTTGCCGACTAACATGCTTGGCTGCTTCGTAGGTCGCCATGAAATCTTTCCCCTCGCGCGCCGTGCCCTTTTTGCTGCGCGAGCCAGATTCCTGTTTTGCCTTCATCTGATCCCGCGCTTTCTGTGAGAACTTGTTCTGCACATAGGGCGCGGTGCCAGCGATGGTGATATCCGCCATCTCAAACTTTGGCGGCTCGATAACGACGCTACGCTTATCTTCCGTAGGTTTGGGCTTCTTCATCTTTCAGTCTCCGTTGAGCGCCGGCCGGCCAAGCCTCAAGCGCAGAGGTTCGCTGTCGCGAAACCGGCGCCCAACGAAGGGTGTGGTTTTCGCGCTTATCCCGTTGGCCACGGGAATTAGGAAATCTTTTTCCGTTGCTGTGTGATTGCTACGGCTGAGGTCTCGCCCGCCGCCGAAAGTTGAAAGTTCATGATGTCCTTCGCGAGTGAAGACGTGAACTCCACTTCGTCCGGTGAAACGTAGTTCGATCCGCTGCTGCAGATTAGTTCGACAACCCCAGCTTTCGCGGCGATCCCATCAAGTGTCTTGGTCTCAAGACCCTTCATTTTTTCGATCAGGGCCTCGCCCTTGCGTAAGTTCCTGATATCCGCCGGGCCGGCGAAGTCACTATCGGTCGGGTCGATCCGCCATCCGGCAGCAGCCCCGCCCATCACGAAGCCATATGCAACACAAGCCGCGATCAACTGAGCGTCCGGGTGAGGACTGTTGGCCTTCTTTTGAAGTGGTATAACGTTTGAAGCCTGCGCCATTGGGTCACTCCTTGGCCGGGTTAGAGCCGGGGCGGAAGTTCGTACCTTCCCCTCGGCTTGCTTTTACGCTATCATATTAGCATGGACAGTCAAGATAAAAAGATAGCAAAAAAGCGGGGACGGCCAGCGACGGGCACAAGCCCTACGGTTGGCGTTAGAGTTCCTCCTGATTTAACAGCACGAATTGACGAATGGCGCTCCGAACAGCGCCCCATTCCCTCGCAACCCGAGGCCATCCGCCGCCTTGTCGATCTGGCCCTAGACGCCAAGCCGAAGAAAAAGGCATAATCGGCTCTTGATTTGGGGGAGCAATGCGCCACGCCGCCGTTATCTTCTTCCTTGCTTTTCTGCTTTGCGCCTGCGCAAGCCGTCAAGATACGTCCCAGCGCGATGATGAACACTGCCGCTCCTACGGAGCGCCGCCTGGGACACCCGCTTATGTTCAATGCAGATTAGCGCAGGATGATATTCATCAGCGCGACCGAGAAGTTTCAGCGTCAAGCCCAGCCGGGATGCTTTCAAATGCCATTCGAGGCAGGTGATACACCAGAAATTTCGTCCAAACTCCAAAAGGTCATGAACAAGCTTGACCGCGAAAGCCCGCGATTCGATGAGATGCCACCTAACGAGCTACTGATTATCGCCGCCAGTAACTCATTCCATAACGGCAAGGCTCTCAAAGAACTTCGCACGATGATCACGATCATCGGAATCGTTACCCTCGGCATTGCAGCAAGGTTGTTAGGTTGGATATAAATCATTCGTTTGCGCCGCTGACACGCGGGACAAATCCAGCTTCGATTAGTCGAGCCATGATAGCTTGCCGAGGCGTCATTCCGTTTACAACTTTGTCCGGCATACTCTCGCCAAGAGGAGAGCGCTTGCGCACCCTTTCCTGAAAGGCATGAACCTTGTTTAAGGTGGACGCGTCGGCACCCTTTTTCAGGGCGTATCCCAACGCGGGGACAGTGGTAGCGCCGATTGCCGCCCCGAGCGGTCCCGCTACAGTTGCGCCGCCAGCGGCTCCTATGGAGGAGCCGTGAAGCATCCCAAGACCCCCGCCGCCGCCAAGGAAGTTGCCGGCAGAGCGCATCAGGTCTGCGGTATTCGATCCTTTGATGATGGACTCGGCAGCATCAAGTTCTGACTGCGTAAATCCTGCACCTGTTTTATCGTTAGTGAGGAGCCTGACAAATGACTGCCTGGTCCTATTATCGAGATTTCGCCCAGAATGAGTTGCGGCGGTTTGGAGTTCCGCTTTTTTGAGGGCGTCGCTAACTTGTGCGGATCGCTCGCTCGCGGCGTAGTTCGCGTTTGCGTCTTTGATGATTTGGGAGACTTCGGAGGCAGGGCCGCGAACAACATCCTTATCAGGGATGGAAGCCAAATAATCTGCCAAATCCCGCTTAGCACGTCCAGCAGCGAGCTGCTCAGTTGGGTTCGAAAAGTCGCCTGCCGCGTGACCGAAGGCGCGGCGTACCGTTTCGAGGTTTGGGACTGTGACGACGGAATCTGCTGGCGCTTCTTTAATGCGGTTGAGGATGCCGAACGTTTTTGGAGCCAAGTCGCCATTGATGCCGATATCGGTAAGAGCCGACGTGATCTTTTCGCCAAGAGACGAAAGCGAACCCGGGTAGAGTTCCACCCCTAAAGAACGCGCCTTATCGTATCCGCTTCCAGCAGCGGTTGCCAGAGCCTCTTGCGTAGGGGCGGGACCTTCTTTTGTCTTTAACGTACCGGCCCAACCAACTCCAATCCTAGCTGCTGGCGACAATGGACTGGCAACAGAAGCCAATTCAGCGGAGCGCCCTATTACATCCGGATTAGTTCTGCCATCTTCTCCGACCATCGAGACATTGCCTTGAGCAACATCGCCGGGCAACGTCACCGCGCTAAAAATCGACTTCGCAAGGCGCGCGGGCCAGGTATCTCCCAGTCCAAACTTTTTTTCAGCGGACTTCGCCGGAATAAGGTCATCAAACGAGATTTTTGATGCGCTATCTTGCGGAATCAGATCATCAAAATTCATAGCCCGCTCGCATCCACACCGTTTTGACGCAGCCGCTCCAGAACCTTTTCGCGCGGTGCGCCACGCGCAATCGCTGCCTTTGCCTGAGCATATATGGCGTCACCAGATTGCCCCTGAGATTCGCGAGGGGTTTCGGCTCCGCGCAATTCTTTGCGAACCTGTTCCGGGGCCTGCAAGGCAGCCTTCATTTCGTCTTGCATGATCGAAGTCACCGCCGTGTATGCCTGATGGCTCTGCGCGGAATTAAGCATAGAGTAAGCGTGTTCGCGCATCGAATCCGTGGGAACGCCAGACGGCGAGACGGCGCGGACGTAAGCGTTAACCAGCGAGTTCGTCGCTGCAACGAAACGCGCCAATTCCGGACTGCTCTGACCTTTCTGCACCGCCTGAATTGCTTGGTTTAGCGGCATGTATTGTGTACGGGGCACGGCCTCCGATGCCTTCAAAGCTATCGGGATCATATTGTTTGCTTCGTTCGCAGCAAGACTGATATTTGCGGCACGAGTACCGATTGAACGCTGCCCCGCGAGATTGCCGGCCTGTTCATTGAAGGTGTTGACAATATCCTTCGCATTTTGGCCCGCAGCGTCTGATTGCTTATAAATTTCCTTCCGCAACTCGACGATATTTGCGGCGCCTTGCGCGCCTCGCCCAAGATTTTGCATCACGCTCTTGTCACCGGCAAGATATTGAGAGGCCATCGCCTTAACGGTTGGCTCGTCGAGGGTTGCTTCAGCTTGAGAAGCTTCGTTCTTGTGAACGATAACCGGGTTACCATCCTTGTCGATCTTGTAGAGTTCGCCGCCTCGGCCAAGCGTATAGACGCCGTTCGGGTCTTTTTTCTTAGCTTCCGCAAGCTGGATATAGGCGGGATCGGCCGGGCCACCGGGGATGAAATTCATCTTCCCATCGTCCGTTTTTGCAAACCCGGCTGGAATCTTATCTTCCGGCTCAAAAGCGCGCTTGATGTTGCCGCTCTTGTCGGCAACGTAACCATTACCAAGCGGGGTGAGCGTTTGAGGACCGAAATTCTGTTTGAAAAGAGTTTGCAGTGGTTCAAGATTGCCAATGGCCGCTTGGGATACCGCGGCCTGTACCGCGACCGGATCAACCCCTTTCTTAACGAGGGCCTGTCCGGTCGAATTATTGGCTTGGCTCATATTTTGCTGCGCGACACCTGTCGGGTCTGTCCGTTGCCCTGTCATCAGGCCAGTCAGGCCATTGGCGATAGCGGGCAGCGGCCCACCGCTGTTAGCGAAGCTTTGCAGACCGGCGCCAAGCCGATCGCCAATCCCCGGCCCCTGCGATTGAATAGGCTGGACGGGCACTACAGGCTGTTGGGGGGGCATCTGCGCATTAGCCTGCGATGGCACACCAAGCGGACCATAGGGCCACTGTGCGCCATCGAGAGGGCTCGGCTGCATCTGCGGTGCGGCGGGTGGACCGTATTGCGCTACGTCGGACGGCAAGCCTGCAAACGCTTGCGGTGTCTGTTGCATCTGGCGCAGAAAATCGAGCAGTCCGCTGCTCGATCCGCCGCCAAGCTGAAGTGCGTCAAGCAGGCCCATTTACTTGCCTCCGCTCTTTCCGCCACCCCAAAGATTGCCAAGAGAACCGATACCGCTCATGATCCGCTGGAATTGATCGGCACCGGACATCTGCTGCTCGCCCTGTGACTTGCCCGTAGACTGACTGCCAAGAGCCGCAATCGGAACGCCAATTTTTGCAAGCAGGGCGAGACTTTCCGCCGGGATGCCACGGCGCTGCGCCTCAGCTTGTAGCGTGGCATTGGCGCCAGCGTTCGCCGCATCCGTCGCCTGCCCCGCCGCCGTGACACCTTGCCCTTGGTTCGAGAGGGCAGTTTGATTCAATCCTGACAACAATCCACCCGTAGTGTTCTGCCCGCTAAAAAGCGAATTGGCTGCGCCCTGTTGCGTTGCGCGATCTTGATTGAATTGGTTCAAGATCAACGGGGCCTGCGCTGCAGCTATACCGCGGCCTAAAGCCATTTGATTTGCACCGCTGAAGTCTCTACCGCCAGCAGCAAAACCAGCGTTGATTGAATTTGTCGCGTCGGTTGACGCCTGTTGCAAAGCCCGCTGTAACGCAGGACTATCCATGGAGGAATAGTTCGGATCGGCGAAGGGGGACATCTGTGCTTTGAAGGCATCAAAGCCGCCTTGAATATTCCCAGCCTGTCCGTTGGCACCTCCGCCGGCCAACAGCGTCTTGGCGTAGTCCATAATACCCGGCGCGAACGTAGCGGAACTGGTGTTCGCGTTATTTGTGAGCGTATCGAGAGCGCCTGATTCCGCACCTGTCACGCCGGTTTTGCCAAGGCCAGTCTGCAACTGTCCTAAGATACCCTCAAGCGCAGGAGTCGCCGCTTCCCACGGCTTTGTCGTGGATTGCTGCGTCTGCTCGGTTGTAGATTTACCGCCCATATCAAAGCACCTTTTCGAGAATAACGGATTGGACGCGGTAGTCCTTCAGCGCCCGTTCCCAGCCCTTCCGGGCATACGATCGGACCACACTGCAACCTTCCGCTTTCGCGTAACTTTCAATGCGCGATTTCAGCGGCAACCACCGATCACGCTGAGAGCCACTGACCGCCACGATGACCAATACCGGCTTGCCGGTTGTCTTGATTAACTGTGTGGTGGCCGCAGCCTCGATATGATCCGAGATCGCAAGCCATAGAAGCTGATCGCCGGATAGAACGTCGCGTTCGATGTCTGAAAAGTCGCTTAAGCCCGTCCGCTCGATTGCAGCGCTGATCATGCTTCTTGCTTGCGGCCAGACCTGATCAACGTTTGCAGGATTGACGCAAACCAGATCAACCGACAATGGCGTACAAGAACGTGCGCCCTGCCGTAGCGCTGTTGGTGTGGTTAATTGTGAACGTGTTCAGTCCCACGGGTGAGATGTACCAGGCACCGGCACCAAATTCCGCCGCTGCATTGGCAGTGATCGGGATCAAGATCGGCACTGATCCCGGCGCGCATATTCCTGTCGGCGTATTAACAACCGTCGTCGCCGCACCTGTCACCAATGTGACCGTTCCGACCGCATTAGACCGGCCAGCGGCAAGCTGCTGTATCGCGATATTGATTTTCTTCTGATCGGTCTCGTTAGTGCCAGGAGGCGAGGCGGTCATTCGGTCAGAACCTTCTTGAAGGTTTTGAGCCGAAACGCTTCTTTGATCTCATCAATGGTCGCGTTCGGGCCTACTCTGACCGCAACATCATCGATCGAGAAAACTTGAACTTTTCCACCGTCCTCGTAATTCATCACAAGACGCTCGGCTCCGGAAATACCCTTCAATTCCTCTCGCAATGTGGTAATGCTCATACTGACCCCTCTTGGCCTATTTCCATCTCGACCCCAGCCGCAAAGGTCCATGCTGTCCCGGCGGGAATACGAATCTTGGCCCTTGCATAACGAGTGGATTGCCGCAGATCGCACATACCAGTTCGAGCCGTCATGGCGATTTCAGTCATGTCTTTTGACGGCGCCGAAGTGGTCTCTCGATAGCTCAGAGTCCCATAAACCGTCGCGGCATCCGTAACAGGCCGAAACCCGTTGACATAAATCCGATTGCCGTCCGTGCCCTGTTCTGACGTTTTAAGCGTGGCTTCCAATGCTGGACCGCGGAAGAATCCCAGCTTGTGCACACTATTGAACTGCGCAATTTCCGGCTGCACTGCCGTCGCGTAAGCATCGAGGCTCAAGGTCAGTGCATCCAACGAGGCTGAAATGCTATCCAGATTTTCCAGCGTCAGCCCTGTTTGGGACAGGCCAAGCAAGAACTCTCCGGAAATAGAAATCGGAAAGAACCGCTCAAGCGTTGAGTCGAATCCAATCGCTTTATCATAAAGCCCGGCCTGACCGGCCACCGATTTGTAAGCCCAATAAATCCGGGTCGAGCGTGGATCGGCCGCTCCCATGAAGAGCTGCAAATTGCCTTTGTCCAGGTCGGTAAGGAAGGTGCGGTCCACCTTCTCGCGTCCGATCTGCACCGGAACGCCACCTGGCTCGATCTTGCAAAATCCCTGGCTGGCATAGAAGAAAATCTTCTCGCCAGCTCGAATGATCGAATAAGGCGCGTACAACCCCTTATCCTGAGCGATACGCTCGATCTGGAATATCAGGGGCGATCCCGGCAAATATGCCATCCGCCGGATCGATTGATCCTGAAACACCACCCCAGTTTCGCCGCCTGCCACCCCGCGGACAATGCCGCCGTCCGCAAAATCCTGATAGTCCGAACTGTTGACGCCGCTTGTCCATGTCGTCGTCGCATTCAACCCCGACCATTGAATGCGATAGGGATTGGACAGCAACCCCGAAAGGACCAAGAACCGTCCCACTACGCTAATATAAGCCGCTTGGGGCGGGGAGCCCGCGCAATTGGCAAAGTTGCTTGATGACGACAGATCGAACACTTGCAGGATGGCGTTAGCCTGCGTTGCAAATACCAGATTTCCGAACTGTGCGAATTGCCACTGTGCTGTAGCACTCAAGGCGCCGTAGGTCGAGCTTCCCAGCGAAACATCGGTCCAAGTGTAGTTGGTATTGTTGAGCTGGTAGAGCTTGGTGCTTGTGCCAGCGAAGGTGATAACTGTGCCGTCCGATTTCAGGGCATAGAACGCGCCTCGAACCGCCGCCGCAACGGCGCCGGTAGAGACAATGAAAGACGGAAACGGCCCGTACCCATCCCCACGCGGAATGACGTTATTGATGGTTTGGGTAGTGCTCCCTTCATAATCTGAGATATCAGGTTTGTATTCGCCGAAGGCCAGAAGCGGCATGTCACGCCGTTCCCGTATCATCACCCGGTGGCGGGCTATTGGGGCGCCGCGCAAGCTTGTTTGAATCCGCAGCGGCAATCGCCTTTCCGACCTCAGCGGTGGCCAGAGCAATAAACTCCGATGACTTCTCATCGTTTTTTTGATAAATGTAAGCTTCTGCCAGCGCCCGGTACAGATAAAGGTCAGGACATTTGGTCAAAAGCCAATTTGTCGAATTGCTCACCAGCGGCGGAATCGACTGATAGTAGACGATCGTTATATTTCCGCCGGCCGCGGGTCTGATCGATACCGTTGAAGCCAGAATAACGAACATCGACGGATCGCCGTTGGGCCGGTAACGAAACCGCCACGCCTCCGAATCAGGTTCTACATTCTTCAGGCTGCGCGACCGCGCAGGCCCGGTCCACGTTATCTCATACGACTCCAGAAAATCGGGTGGTAGCGATGCGGTCCCGCCCGAAAGCACAGGCGCGTAGGCAGAAAGCATTTCCCTGGTGCGAAGCTCGCGATTAAAGTGTCCTTCCGCGAGCGCCACGAAATCCGGAATGCGCGCTGTCAGGTCCGCGCGCGCAAGCCAGTCGGCGATCGCGCTTTGCAGGTCAGTGTAATTTGCAATTGCCATACTCGAATAACCTTAAAATGATTTCGGTGGCTCGGGCGTCCACGTTTCGGCCTGCTTCGTCTTTGGCGTCCACGTTTCGGCAACGGAAGGGGTTTCGTCGTCGTCGTCGTCCCACATTTCGATGTCGAAGGCGGCGCGATCGAAAGCGTCGCGGTCTAAGGCACGCGACATTTTAAGTCGCCTCGTAAGTGCCGGCGAAGTAGATTGTCGCGCCGTTGCCCCACAGCGTAGTGCTGTCATATTTATAAAGTTCGATGCGAGTTGCGCCCGCGTTGATAAAGCCGGCGGCGGATAGGGCGGCGTTAGTCATCCCGCTTGCAAATCCAACCGAATTTGCGGTCGTGGGTCCTGACACCGGAAGACTGACACCGACATACCCAGTTGGCGAGCCGCTTCCGATATTCGTCAGGATAACCGTGCCTTCGATCCATGTGGTCTTTCCGAGCGTCTTGTAGCGAGCCCCGGCCGAAATTGTCGTCCCGGTGAGCGCGCCCCCGCCCGATGTGACGGCTGGTGTGTACGGTGTCCAGGCCGTACCCGTATCTCCGGTGCCACCGTTTGCCACGGGGAGAGTACCGGTGACACCGGTGGTGAGCGGCAAGCCCGTCAGGTTGGTGGCGACGCCGGACGCGGGCGTTCCCAGCGCCGGAGTAACCAGGGTTGGAGAGATGGAGAGCACCATATTCCCCGTACCCGTGACCGCATTCGAAAGCGTCACACCACCGTAGGTGATGGCCGCGCTGAACGTGGTCGCACCTGAGTGCGTCGTAATGGGGAGCGCGACGGTGCCCGTAAACGTCGGAGAAGCCGACAACACCATGCTGCCAGTACCGGTAACGGCGTTCGAGAGTGTGACGCCACCATATGTCAGCGCGGCGCTCATCGTTTGTCCCGATGACCATGTGTTTGCGCCATTCAACAGCGGGATGTTGGCTCCCGACGTGCCTGTGTTTTGTGTCGCGGAAGTTCCAAGTCCGAGCGCTGTTCGCGATCCCGACTGATCCGTAAACACCGGAGCTACGGTGAAAGTCTGCGCCAGCGCCCAAGTGTGAACCGCGGGCTGTGCGGTTGCGAGGGTCGCGGATATCGCCGTTGTGCCCGAGCCGGTTACATCGCCCGAAAGCGTGATTGTCTGGTTCGCGGTGAGATAGGTGGCCCATGTCATCGCCGTGGCGCCGCCGCCCTGCGAGGTCAGTGCCTGGCCAGCCAAGCCCGCAGTCGTCGGAAGGTTCAAATTGTAGGTGCCTGCGGCGGCTTGGGTCTGAACGGTAACGTTTCCGCTGGTCGAACCCGGAAAAATCAGCTTCGTCGCATTGGTGCCGCTCACGCCAAGGGACAGAGAGCTGCCACCGAGCGCGCCGACCAGGAGATTTTTGGAAAGACTGATGTCTTGAACGAAGAAATTATCCAACGGGTCCTTGCCGACGTACCACTTGATGGCGCCAGCATTGGCAAACCCCCATGCCGCAGAAAGAGAATTGTCTGCAGTGACAGCCGGTAGCGTGCTGTTGCCCGTCGCAGCGATGACGAGAGGTTGGAAATTGGCGCTGGTAATATGGTTCGTCGTTGCCGACGTTGCTGTAAATGAGCCGGTTCCGTCAATGACAAAGCCGGCAGACAACCATGCGTTGCCGCTGAAGGTGGCGCCCGAAAGGTTCACGCCATTTGTATGCGAACCGGCATGGGCGTAAAGGATATTGACCGCGCTGCTGTCGGATTGAATGTCGGCGGTTTTGATCGCGTTAGGCTGCAACGCCAAGCCAACCTCTAATTGCTGGCCGACCCCATTAGCTCGAATGCCTATGCCGGCCCCGCCGTTTGCCGGTGCGCTTCCGCTGGCGGTCCCACCGTAAGCGATGTCAATGCCCATAACTGGATAACCACCGGTTATCGGGTCCCACGGCCGATCGAGACCTGATCCGTTGGTAATGCCAAGCGCCAATCCAATGGCGCCCGTCGTTGAGTTGGCAGCAAAAGTCGCAGCATCGCTATATATACCAAACGCTGTACTGAAAGAGCCGTGTGTTAGCGCAGAGGTATTGAGACCGACCAAATTCCCGCTCGACGGTGCGTCCTTGCTGGCAACAATGGTGATGCCATTGTTTTGCGTGGCGTTGGCCCCGCCCGAATTCTGGTTCGTCGCTGACGACAAGACCAACAGCCCAGCAGACAGCGATGTGTTCGCGTCGCCGGTCGTGATGGTTTCCGTTCTGGAAATAAGCGCGGTTGGCGCCAGTGAGGTAGTTGGCGTTCCGCTTGGGTTCCCACCGAAAATGTTCAAGCCCGCGCCGGATGCGATATAGCCCGCCGACGCTGCGCTTGAAGCATCTTTGACAGTCTGCAGGCCGTTCAATGTATTGCCACCATCAAGCGCTGCAGCTCCCGTCACGGTATGATCCGCATCCCAATGCGTGCCATATACGCGCGTGGGATCGGTCCCAGCCGGCTTGCCCGAGACCTTGGCGTGAGTGATGCGAATAGTCATCGCGCACCCGCTGCGGCTCGTATCGGCTTGGCATCACCCTCCGATGCAATGCCAAGACCATTCAGTTCAGCGATGGCTTTGTCGAAAGCACCCTGCCATAGCGCAATGCGGGGGTCCTCGCCCATGAACGGCGCAGCCTCGACAAGAGAGCCGTACATATAGACATCCGGCGCCAGTAGCAGCAGCCAGTTTGTTGAATTGCTCGCGAGCGGCGGGACCGTCTTGCGGTAGAACATTTCCAGCACGTAGTTCGAGACTGGCGTCGGACACAGCTCAAGCTCTGTGCCCATGACCGTAAAGAACCGGGGCTGGCCCGTCACATTGTCGATCATGGTTCGATATTCATCTACCTGCTTGCCGGACCTGTATTCCAGAACGGGTTTTCCGGTGACGCTGGACAAGCGCAGGCGCTCCATCGACTGAAAATCCACAGGCAGCGAGATAAATTCCGGGTCGGTCGAAGTGGTATCAATAGAAGTAACCGACCGGCCTTCCATCTGCGGAACGAACAGCACGCGATTGAACTTGGCTTCTGCCATTGTGATAAAGTCAGGAACACGTGCAGTCAGGTCAGCGCGTTCTAAAAAGTCCTCGATCGAAGTTTGGAGCTGGGAATACGTTGCAATCGTCACGGGTTAATACCCTGCACCCGGACTGTTGTATTTGACCATCGCGCCCGGTCATCATCGACGCGGACGCTCAATAACGCGTCGTCAAGCGCAGCCTTGCTTGCAGCAATCAATTCAGCGTCCTTCAGGTATTTTGCTGCCTCAAAGCCCACCGCGTACAAATAGACATCGGGATAGTTGGCCAGCAGCCAATTCGTTGTTGCGTTGCTTGTCGTCAGTGTCGGCAGCTTGGCGAAATAGGCAATGGTGCGGCCACCGCTGTAGCCGTTGATGTTGATATCGGAATCGTCGATCGAATAGCGGGAGTATTGCGAGGTCGTTCGCATGGAATCCGATAGAGGCCCGGATCGGTATTGATAACCGTTCGTCCCGTAGACATGCGCCATTTCCAGAAAGTCAGAAGGCAGCGCCACAGCCCCGCTTACGAGCGTCAAGGCCGTCGTGGTGAGCTGAAAGCGCGTTCGTAGTTCGCGGTTGAGCCGGGATTCGGCCTGCTGTACGAGCCGCGGAAGGACATAGGCGATATTGCGCTGGTCAACGTAATCGGAAAGCGCGACCTTCAACTCACCGTAGTTGGCAATGGCTGTCATACCTTGCCTTCCTTGGTGCGCCAGGCGCGTTTGTCGCCGTCATTGAGAAAACGGCTCAGCCACTTGTTGTCCTGTTGGGTGATTGCTTCGGCAAAGCCCGAGCCATGAACAACATTCAGCGGAATGGAGGCGATGCGATGATAATCGCCCTTCCAGTTAGAGGACGCGGAAGCCCGAGCTTCCGCGTTCTCTTTGATTGTCTCGTCAACCGGATAATCAATCCGGTAAACGTCCTTTTCGCCGTCGAAATATGACCATACGGACCTTCCCGTCTTTGGGTCGTGATCAACCAAAGTGAAGCCGTTCGGATCGCATATGGTCATCGGATCAACGACGGCTCGGCCGCAGCGGGTCGGTGCGCTCGGCCTTACGCTGGTCGAGCAGGTTCCGTGCGTCGTTCATCGCCACTTCAACTTCGCTGTTGAGCGGATGGCGCACGCCTTGTCCGTCCCACCAGTCGTAGAGGAGACGAACCTTCACCGTGTCCGTCTTGCCGTCGCCGTCAACCGACGTTCCGGTCAAGTCTTCGGTGTTGAACTCGCCCGAGTCCCGCTGGCGTTCCGAGGCCAGGATGGCCTTGACATGGGCCTCGTGGGGATCGCCAGGGTACGGTGCGGCCTGTGCTACACCGCCCTTGCTGTCCTCGGCGTCCTGCCGCATTTCCTCGGATGTCTGAGCCCGAGGCTGTCCGATGTTGGGAATGATCTTGGCGTCACCGGTATTAACCGGTGCCCGATCCTTTTCCATCTGCGCGCGACCCTCGGCTAGCGCCTTGCGGTGCCTGTCGTGAACCTCGCGAGTGCTGCCCATCTTCGGTTGCGCCTCCGGGGGATTAAGCGGTCGCGCAGTGACGACAACTTGCTCCGTTGCGCCGGTCGTCTGACTGACCTGAGCCGCCTGCTGTTGCGAACGGGTATCCGTTCGTTCCGGGGTCTTCGTATTCTTAGCCATGTGTGTTTCTCCAAAAGAAAAAGGGACCGGCGAATGTTAGCCCATCAAAGGGAAGATCAGGAATCAAGTCGAGGCGGTCAGACCAAACACGTCCGCGATAACGCCGAGACCCTTTTCGTTTTTGACGCGGAGACAGCCCTCCCCGATCAAAACGCACTTGTCGGCATCGCCGGTCTTGGCGATGTCCTTCACCTCATGGATTTTGCGCAGCCAGTCCCACTCGACCATGTCCGTATCGATCAGGAATGCCCGCTTCGCCACGCCGGCATTGACCGCCATCACACGATCGGGATGCACGAGGATTTTGCCGTACGGCCCCTCGTATGCATCGGCATTGGAGATGATGGTCTTGCGGCCCGAATCCGCCGTGTAGCGGAACGACGCGACGTTGGCATCCGACATGAAGGTGACAAATACCGACTTGACGTAAGGAGCCACGAACAGGTGGTTCACATTCGCGCCAGCGGTATAGGCCGCACTCATGGTCGTATCCAGCAACGCCTTTGTAAAGGCTCGCTGCGTTCCGGGGGTGTCAGCGACGGTCAGGCCCGTACCGGACGAGAAGCCGCCGTTGGCGCCGGAAGCACCGCGGGAGACGTTGGTAACGAGCCATGACGGAAGCCCGCCCGATACACGGGTGGCGCCGCCGACGGAAGCCACGTTCGAGACGATCGAATATTCCACGTCCTTGCGGATTTCGATGCCCTTCTTGATCTTCTGGTATTTCCGCTTCTGAACGCGGCCGGCGTCGTCCACCGCTTCCTGCGTTTCGGACAGGATGAACTCCTTCCGCAGGATTTGGGTATAGTTGCCAACCCGCACGGGCGGGGTGATCGCGCCGAAAGCGAACTCATCGCCTTCAAGCTGGACGTTGGCAGCGGGTGCGGCGAGATCGTCGGTTTCCCACTCAGGATGAACGCCGTTCACCTTGCCTTTGCCGATCATGGAATAGATCGGGGTATCCTCCGGAGTGATCCGGGAAACAACGTCGGACAACTGTTCGCGGTTGCCGACGGCCGAGGTCGTCTGGAAGGTATTAGCGACAATGGCCAATTTGGCCTCCTATGGATGATGGGGTTCAGTCAAAGTCGACCGCCATCGCGTCTTGGATCGAGCCTGTTTGCGCCAAACGTCTCATCGCATCCTGATTTGCCCTTGCCTTGGCAGCGTTCGGACCGGCCTGTCGCTTTTGCGGAGCGATAGGAGGCACGTTGACGACTTTGCCTGCGGCTTTCGTTTTCGCAGCTTCCGCCTCAAGGCCGAGCTTCGCGTAATGCAAAACCTTGAATATGCGGTGATCGTTGACGCCCTGCAGCTCCGTATCCGAGAAGCCGAGTTCCCGCGCGCCGCCTAGAGCGGCATCAAAGAACTTCTTCTGACCATCGGCGGTTTTGATGACGGGGAATGCTTCCGTAAGCTTGGCAATCTCGACCCTGTTGATTTCGGTCTGTTGCTCTTGCGTTAGCGTGTTGCCCACGTCCTTTGCCGTGTTGGCCTTCTCGAGAATGGAGTTGACGTATTTCAGAGCGCCTTCATGCTGCGCCTTGTCCTGAAGGTATTTGAGAGGATCGGTCAGGGACAAGGATGGGTCAGGTTCCGGCGGAACCTGGGACATCAAGACTTCAGAAATCGCGCTCGCGGATTGCGTAACGCGGGTTGACAGCGCCTCAAGCTCGCGCCGTTTGTTTGCGAGGTCGGTTGTCTTGTGGCGATAATCCCGATCGCGCAGATAGCCCGATTTAAGCTCTTTCAGTTCGAGCTTTTCACCGCCTGGCATGGCGATGACGATTGAGTCGTCCGGCTCTTGCGCCGGCTTCTCCGTCGTTTCGGTTTCTGTGGCGGGTTCTTCGGTCTCTTGGCTCGCGGGAGCCTCATCCGTCTCGCTGTTGCTATCGGTCTCACTGGTCTTGGTTTCGGGATTGTCCTGATCTTCATCCGGGTCCGCGTAGTCCCAAGTCTCGGGCGAGTTATCGAGTCCATCGGAGGGTGTGGCCTGAACGCTCTCAGCCGAAGTGTCGGCCGAGTTGGCGGGTGCCAATTCGGTTGCCATTATGCTCGTCCTCTGTTGAGGGTTACCGGCTAGGCCGGCGCTGGTCTGCCGCCACTCGGTTGGCCTTCGCTCGCGATGGCTCCGATACGTGACCGCAAATTCCTGATAGCGCGCAAGGCGGCGATATGGCCTTGGCGCTTTTCGTGATCGTCATAGGGCGCGGCGACGGCGCCGTTAATCTCGCCGGCCTCTAGTTCGTCCATAAGCTGATTGAACAGCGGTATGGCAAGGATGGCCTGCGCCGCTGCTGTACGCTCGGTTCGTTCGCTCATCAGAAACGATAAGGCGGTTTACAGCGCCAGCCGAAGCGTCCGCACCGCTCGACATGGCGCCTATATGCGTTAAGCCTCATTGCAAAGCGACCATCGGCCCGACAAAAGCCAAGAAGCAAAAATCCTGTTGACGTGAACATTACCGCACCTCGCTTTCAAACTGCGCGTTCTGCGCATCCGCCCGTTGCCGGACTGCCCTTGCGTCCTCACGGTCCATGCGCTCGCGTTCCAGCATGATATTCGCTTCAATCTCAGCAAGTTTAATCCGCTCTTGAGAGGCGATCTTTTCCCGCTCTACCTGCAGCTTGTCGGCATTGGCCTGCGCATCGATTGCGGCCTGGTGCATTGCGGCCTGCGTTTCCTTCTCAAGTTCGGCCTGCTTGATGACCAGATCGGCGTCTCGCTGCTCACGTTCCTTGTTGGCTTCAACCTGCATTTTCTTGTCGGCAAGCGCGACCTGGACCTGACCCTTGACCTGTTCAATAGCGATGGCGCCTTGCGTCTTTTCCTGTTCCGGCGAGGGCTGCTGGGACTTGGCCTGTGCGTAAGCCTGAAGGTCTTCGGGCTTCGGATTGGAGAAGTACTGATCGACAGACTTCAGGCCCGATGCCTCAACCGTCTTGGCAATGCCGTTGTAAAGCTGTTCCGGCTTGACATAGAGGTTATTATCGGGGCCGAACGCCGTTAGAAGCTTCTCTTGCAGGCCAGTAACAACCCCCATCATCAACATGTCACGCTCGCGGGTGCCGGCGCCGAGACCCGTGTTGACCGTGGCGTCCATATCCACGTTCCACGTCCTAGGATCGAACTGTTCCCACTTGCCTCTTAGGCGAACCGTGCGCGGCTGGTCCTGATGCTGGATGATCAGCTTCAAGAGCCCCCGAAATGCAGGCTTCAAGCAGTTGGCAATGGTTCTCACCATCATCTCGGTTTGCCCGATGCCCGCCTGCTCGATCATGGCGGATGCCTTTGCTGTGACATTCTGCAAGGCGTCGGGTGCCATTCCCCCGGACGCGTCCGAGATACCCGTTCTATCGTGCAATTCCTCGTCCAGGTAGGTTAGCATCGCAAAGGATTTCTCTGCGATGAACGGCACCACACGGGTAGTGATAACCCCCCGAACATCTGTTCCCGACGAAACCCGGATCGGCAACCCAAAGGCAGGATTAGTCACGGATTCAGGGTTTATGATCGCCCCTTCCTGAACGATGTCCTGAAGGTTGTTTTGCCAATACAGGTTATCGAGGGTCTGCCTAAGCAGCACTGTCTTGATGCGCTGGATTTCCATTGCATCATCTGAGGTAGCGTTGCCCTCCCATTGATGCGGCCGGCGCTCGCATACAATATCGGCGTAGTTGATATCGTCCCATTCCTCGTTCTCGAGCAGATATTCTTCCGTCAATCCGCCGGCAAAGACCAGCCTGCGAAGCTCGGCAATGCCGTCGTCGTCGTAGTCAATTCGGACCAGGAGATCGTAGTATTCGATCTCCTCCATTGACTTCGCCGTCATGTTGTCCTTGCTGTAGATATCCCGGCGCCGTGTCGTTTCCTCCTCGTCCTTGTTCTTACTCGATCCTGCAACAGGTAGTTTATTGACCATTTCCCGGTCATAACCCATCGCGACCAAATCGGAGCGGCGAACCCGGTAGCCCTCCCCGATCAACGGCGATTCCAGCATGGTAATCGCGTCAGGATGGATCAGGAAGTTGTCCAGCGGAACGGCTGCCATCTTGGCCCGGCTTTTCTTGATCCGGCGCCGGATTTTAACGTCGTGGAACGTGACTGCCGTGCTCATGCCCGGTGGTGCTATCTCTACGTTCTTTTGCGTCGCCGTATGTTCAAGGACATCAACCGCGTCATCACCCACCAAAGCAGCAAAAGCGTTGTCATTCAGTCCAGAATGCGTGGATACCTTGATGTCAATGCGCTCGTCCTGCCACCATTTCAGGATACCGTTCCGCAGCAGTAAGGCGTCATAGATCGAATCGTGAACCGCGTTTGGCCCTTCACTTTCGGGGAACGCAAGATAGTTCACATAATCGGTGGCCTGCTGGGCAGATTGCTCGTCGCCTTCCTTGACCGGGATGTATTCGACCACCTTGTCGCCACCCAGGATGACCCGGACGATAGACGGCAGAACTTTCTTTAGCTCGCCTCGGACATCCCGAGAGACCACTTTCGACCGCCCGTCATCGGACGGCGTGTCAAGCATCGTGCCATCGTAGTATTCCATCGCACGGGTGCGGTTGGTGCTTTGGTCCTCTCGGTAGTGTTCCGCATCTTTCACCAGGGCGGCGACGACGCTGCAAAACTCCTCGTCGTTCATGGCCGGCATCAGGCGACTTTCCGAGGGGTATGTTTCCAGCTGCCGGCATCTGGCTTGATGATTGCGTGGCGCAGGCTCATCAGCGCGTAGCGAGATGCTGAGATCACGTCGTCACGTTCCTTGACGATCTTGCCATCCTTGCGATGGTACAACCGACGTTCTTCAAGCCATGCTCCGCATGTTCGGAATACCTTGAAGCGTCCCGATAACATCCGGTCCAGCATATCCATCAAGCCAGCCTCAACGCTGTTCGACCCGTCGAGAAACGTCGAATGGGTCGGCAGCATACTCAGGCCCTGGTCGCGGTATTGCTTCGAAAGATTCTCTCCCGCGGCCGTGTCGTTGTTGCCGTCATGCGGCCATGCCCAAGGCAACCACTCGCCCCACGGCTTCAACGCAGCCGCATGAAAGATCGGCGTCGCCTGGCGTTGCCGATAATCTCGCGTCACATAGACGATGTCCTTGTCGCGATCCCATGCGAGGCTAGCCGCCGCGGTCGGATGATCCCACCCGAAGTCTAATCCGCCGATCTGCGCCCATTGTTTCGGAATGTCGAAAGGATCGACGATGATGTTTTCTTCCAAAACCGGGAAGATCAGTCCGGAGCCAAGCGTGGGGACACCCTTCGAACGCGCCTCACGCTCATGAGCCGGATAACTCGCAATGATCTTGGCCCGATCTGCCGACGTATAATGTTCGGCGTCCTCGATCGTCATCGACGTGACGACGCGCGCCGAGGCTCCTAAATCTTCCTTGGTCGGCATTATAAACCTGCTCACCACGGTTGACATGCCAAGCAGCGGCGTGAACGTCGTCTGCGCGAATTGGCCGCGCTGGCCGTTGTTCGTCCGCGTCAGGCCCTCACTGTAGATATCTTCCGGCGGCTCCTCATCGAACCAGACGCCATCAACAGTCGGCCCTTGCCACTTCTCGCGGCCTTTCTCATAAGCCTTGAAGGCAATAACGCTTTCGCCGGCCTGCACATCACCGCCACCACCCCAACGAACCACAACGCTGTCCAGAAGGTTCGGCACGCCCATCGCTCGGGTGCGATCACGAATGCATTCAAGTGGGACATACCCCGTTCCCCACTCGTCCTCTTTGGCCGGCGGCCCTATCAGGATGCGTTGCGGATTGTCCCGGGTGCTTTCGCCTGTGACCGAACCCGCCCATAACAACGGCGCCACATTGAACGTTGCACCATCCCACCAGTCAGGATATCGGCCTGTCAGGTGCAGCGCCCATTCGGCGCCGCCTGCAACCGTCTTGCCGAGCTGGTTGCCCGCCATAAACAGACGTTCGCTGAAATGCGAACCGTTAAGATGGAACTCGCGCTGCTTAGAATAGGGCCTGTAAAACTTCAGCTTGTTAGTGCGGTTTCGACGATCTATCTCCGATAGAAGCTTCGCCTTCTCCTTCAAAAGCGAGGAAAGGTCTGATTGCGGCGTCGAGCTGCCGGATGCGCTCGATAAGCTGTTCATCGGTCAGGTCATTCTCTGTGGTGACTTTCAACTCACGGGGCAAGATGCTGGCAATTACTTTGATGTAAGCTTCTGGCTTATCCTGCCGAACGGCCACGATCGCAGCGATTCCATGTTTTTCGAAATCATCGTGAAGCGCAGCGATAAAATCTTCGCCCAGCTTGTTCCGGGAGCCCTTTGGCCGGCCAGGATTGCCGGGCTTGAATTGATGCTCGACCGGCGGTGGCAATCTCCCCGTTTTCGCGCCGTTCTTTCGGGTAGCCATCTACGCCTTCCGGACTTTGTGCTTGCCGAGAATCTTCTTGTGAAAGAACGAGCCGATGCTGTCAGCGACCATCAGTTTCGTGTGTTGATCGGGCTCGACGTTTTCATAGTGATAGGTCCCGCCGCCCCTAAACTTGACTGTCAATCTCTTTGACTTTTGATCGTATCCGATCGCTTTAAGGCTTGAGGATTTAACCGGTGTCATACCTGATCCCTCGACAAGCTAGGCAGGCTGCTACGTGCGACTTAGGCCGCGCCCTCGTGGAAGGTTCTCTGGCGGCTACCTCTTACCAGGACCAGTTTCGGCCTAGCAAGGAATGCAAAACCCGCCGCGGCGGGGGCCGGGCGGGCTGATGGTGTGACGCAAATCACGAACCTGCCTGATTTGCGCGATTGTCCGCCCCTTTGTCAAGAGGGTCGAACGGTGGGCGGCGCTGCGATCACCTTACCTCATCAGGATCAAGCTTTAAGCGGATCATCAGTCGCAACAGTTTGGCAACAGATTCCGGGATCGCCGAATCGCCAGCGATCCAACGACGGCTATGCCTCTCGTTTACCCCAAGAAACAAGCCGGCGGCT
This sequence comes from uncultured Bradyrhizobium sp., assembly GCF_964252615.1. NCBI lineage: Bacteria > Pseudomonadati > Pseudomonadota > Alphaproteobacteria > Hyphomicrobiales > Nitrobacteraceae > Bradyrhizobium > uncultured Bradyrhizobium sp. The sequence continues at coordinate 61,602 of NZ_CAXUNQ010000015.1, read as the reverse complement.
CTCTGAGAGAGTCCTAAGCTTTTGATGGCCTCGGCATATTGAAGAGGCGTCACAGCGACCCCTCGGATTCAATCTTACCTCGCAGACTGTTAAGAAATTCGGCGGCAACCTTCATATTGGAACGATGCGCGCCCGTGGCACGAAACAGAATCTCAGCCTCTTGAGCGGTGGCATCTGGGCACTTGGCTTTCGCCAAAGCCTTATTAAGAGAGGCCCAATATGCGACGAAGGATTTGGTCATTTGTCTGCCCCGTTTGTTCGATGGGGTAAGTAATAGGACAATTTAGCCTACAGGTCAATATGTCCTATCATCACGAAATATTACAGCGCTCAGCATGCCCGGCCTCGTGCCGAGGCATCCACGACAGAGACGCGGCGACCACCGATATGCCTTCAAAAACAAGGGGATTTTTTAGTTTTTCCCTTAGTTCGGGACCGCGACGGGCTTGAGCTTTGCCGAGATTCGTCATGCCCGGGCTTGTCCCGGGCATCCCGTAAGGCGCGAGGATTCCGCTACCGATTATCGCGTATTCATCAGAAAAGCCGGAACGCTTTGCATACGACCGGATAAAATCCTCCCGTGTCATCCGATCCCCCACAATTTTGCCAGTCTGTATCCAGCATCCCGCAAAATCTCGGTCGCGGCTAGTCTAGCACGATACGGACTACCAAACCCGATGGAATGCCCGGCAATGTGCAAAGGCCACTCAGCACAGACGACGTTATCCACAACGATGCCGGGACGATGGCCTATCAGTTCCCGGGCCTCGCGGTATTGCTGGCGATGGTGAGCTTGACGCTCCGATTTTGCCATGCCCGACATATTCGACGGATCGGATGCAAATATCCGGTTCAGGTCCACTGTCCCAACTGACAGTTCTAACCCGCCATGATACCAGTGATGCTTGTAGCGTTGCAGGGCGGTGAATTCGATTGGGTCGATCCGCCTGCCCTTAAACATCCGCCCTAAGGGACTATCGGCAAATATATAGGTCCGTACGCCCTGATGATCGCCGCCAACGTAGAATGCGCCAGCGGCCATTTCCAAGCGTTCTGGGGTAGGTCCACGGACATCAACCTGAGCCGCCTTCAGCTTCTCATCGAAATTGATTTCTTGTTTGACCGTGCGGGTCATTCCGCCTCCTGATAGACATCCATGGGATGGTCAAGAGCTTCCCGCGCTTCAACCGGTAATGGCAATTTCTGCGCTACAGTCTGCCGCTGATCCCACGTATCGTAGGAAACCCATATTCCCGGCCTGCTCTCGAACTTGAACAACCGTTCATTAGCCGTCTCCGACCACGCAAGCAGCAATGAATACCTCGGATGCGAGGCCGGCACAAAAACGGTCGCCAGGTCGCCTGGCAGCCTCGGTGGTGGCGGTAGTCGAGCGCGGCTGAAGTCCGGCGCCGGCAATGCCCCAAGCCACCGGATATGGTCCCTCCGCGCTGCAACACCATCGCAGTAGACTTTCAGCTCGCCAGCATTGGGCATAAACGACATGAACTTTTCCGTTGTCGCTATCCCTGTTCGCGGATCGGTTACTTCGCGGATCAAGTTGACATCGTAGATGGAAAGAACCGCGGCCACAGCCGCGACATAGGCATCTGGATCGTTAGCATCACCCCGACGATATGAGCCGAACAGGACCCTGGCCCGCTCCGTCGCGTATTCCGCTTGGAGCTGGTTCGTCGAGCGCGCGGACTTTTGCGAGAAGGTCGCTCGCTGCGTCGTGTACGGTTCGTCGCCCATTGGAATTTCCTTTCTGGCCCAGGCCACCGCCGTAATCGAGCGCGCGATCGATCCAGTTTCGCCACGCGGCGTCCCAATTTTTCGAAACACGACCCTTGTCGGCCGCGTGATTTTTGAATTTTTGCAGTTCTGCTATCGCTCGAAGCGGACCGATCCGCTCGAGCGAGGCTTGCCAAGCGCTGTCGCCAGGTCGCCAATCGTCGGGAATCTGTGACGCCCGCGCTTTGCGCGGCTCTCTCTCTTTCTTCCCTTCTTCTATTCTTTCTTTCTTAGAGAGAGGCGCGTTGTCACTTGTGACGGTTTGTGACGGTTTGTGACGTTCTGTGACGCACGCCTTTTCTGACGCGTGACCGTCACCGGTGACGATTTGTGACGCTCTGTTCGCGCGCCATTTCTGCGTTCGAAGGGCTGCCTTTGACGGTTGACCGGCAATAATTTCGGCTCCGGCGCGCACAACCAGAGCAGCCGCATCGGCCGGGTCCATACCCGAGGCTATCAAAGCCGAGATGAGTTCACGCACAGCGCTCACACCACACCCCGCTCAAGTTTGGTCGCCAATGCCCCAATCGGCCGAGCTGATCGCTCAGCCGATCGCTCGGCCGATTGCTCGGTATCAGGATCGTCCGGTGGCCTGCTCATCTCTTGAGACGAGGCAAACCTGTGAGCCCGCGGCATCGAATCTGTTTCCCGTGAAACATGCCGCGACAGCACGGTATTAACTGCGGCGGATCGGCAACAGTGGCATTTGCAGTTCACGCAGGTCATGCGGATTTTTCCTCCCGCGCTATCCCCTCGCCTGGCCGGACGTAAATCTCCTTGCAGGCAAGGCGGTTCTTTCCTGCCATCTGATCGGCCAGCTCTCGGTTTTCATAAACAGAGCCGCAAGCGCCGATGAGCGGCGAGTAAATGTTGACGAAATAGACCTTGGAAGATGGCTCGGTCATGCATCTCTCCGCAGCCAGCGCAGTTCGGCAGGGCCTACGTGGTTTTTCGTCCATACCAGCCAGCAGAAATCCATCTTGCCGCCGCCGGGCTTCTCGCCTGCCGTGATGGTGTGACCGGGCGGCATGCTGGGGCGCGGCGTCATAAGCCAAACGCGCCCCAGCGGGGTCGCCCTAAGCCAATGAGCGGCATTCAGGCGGGCGGTCGGGAAAATCATTGCAACTTTTTGAACACCGCCATGCGCCAAGGCATGTTCGGCAAATCGTGCGGCGACATTGAAAGGCGGGTTGCAGACTATATCGCTGTTGACCGGATGCTTTGGCGAAATCAAAAAGTCGTGGATACCCGCAAAGTCAGGATATCCTCGGTCAACTATGTCAGTGCCTCTCGCGAGAAGACCAGCCTTGATTGCGGATTCCGGTATGCGACCAAAGCCGCAGCACGGGTCCCAAATCGAACGGTCGAATTTCTCCTCGGCAAAAAGCCGCTCCGAGCACCAATGCGGCTCAACGTAGTGCTCATGAGTTTCGCGTTGCCACGCGTGCGCGTTGATTGGGGTTGCGAGAATGTCGGTCATGCCGACGCCGAACGTATGGTGACGCGCACACCGCGTACATCGGGCGCCCAGCGCATAACGAGTTCGCGCACAAACCGCTGATCGTCCCCTTCAATAACCAAGTGTTTAACCAGAAGATCGACCGTGGTCTTCTCGCGATTGGCCAAATCTGTCTGGCGGCTGGTCTGCGGTTCTGCGACTTCGATCAGCAGGGATACTTTGCCCCGAGTCTGCGGGGGGCGCTGAATGTTCAGTCGAAGGCCGGCTTCCTTGATCCAAGCATTATACTCGGACGTGCGGTAGCGCATGCCTTTGGTGCTGGCGAACAAATTGTTGGTCGTCGGCGGCATCGGTAACTCGACGGTTACCGCAGCCGGGTTGTGAAATGGCGCGTCTGTCATGCGGTTCTCTTTTGAAAGACGAAATCTGAACCCAAAACTGCCGGGCCGGCAGCACGCAAAACGCAACGGAACTGAATCAAACGCACGCCAACGTGATGCTCTCGCGATAAAGATGCGAGTGACTTCGCGTCCAGGTCACGCGGTCGAATTTGGTCCTGTCCTTGAAATCCGGCAGTACCGCTTGGCGATGAACGAAGGTCTTGATGCCGAGCTGAGAATGCAGGGTCACGCCCTTGCGCTGCCGCGGGCTGGCAAGACGCTCGGCCCGGCGGGCATCGCGGAGCTTTTGCTTGCGCGCTCTGCGCCATGCCTGGGCTATCGCTGTATCTTTGAATGGCATTGCCGCTATCCCCTATCTTTCGGCAAGAGACGCTCTGCCAACCGCAGTAACCTGCGCGCGCAGGCCATCAATGTCCGCGCGGTAAAAATCCGTATCTCCCGCGTTGAGCCGGGCTTCAAGCCGAACGAGAAGCATTTTGATCTCGTGGAGTTCATTACGCGCTGCCCTCTCGTTCTTGATACGCAACGCCTCGCGGATTTGATCCAGCTCGTATTCCTCAACGCGGCGAGCCTTGCGATACCAAAGGTCGAACCCTCGCCAGTATTGAAGATGCGCAAGCGCGCTTGCCCGCCCGATGGCGTTCTTGACGAACTCCCCCGGCGGTCGCGGTAGCGACAGTTCCCGCAGCATAGCGGATGCTAAAACCACATCACTCAAGGTTGCCCTCCCAAGGATTTTGGGAACGTTCTCGTCGCGCTCCCAAGCCTATGAGCAAATAAAAAATCCATCACAGCGCACCCGCACTGGATGGAGACGAAATGTCAGACGATGATTCCGGGCTATGGATTTCGCTGCACACAGCCACGTGCGACGCACTGGCGCGGCTGCTCGAGGAAGGGGTGACGGCCGCCGGCCTGGGATTGGGGGGCAAATCGGCCGGAGCCGTCACCTTCTCGCCGCCGGAGGATGCCTTGTCCGGGGCGATACCTGAAAAGTCGGCGTGTTCGACACAGAACAACGCGCCGCTGATATTGAAGAATGCAGGTTTGATGCAGTCTCGGCAGCGGGTCATGATCGCAACCTTGCAGGGTTGCACTTGCGCATTTCGCAAATCACCGCGCGAGAACTACCCGCAGAAGTGGTTGCTACTAACGGATAAGTTGCGGTTTCAAAAATTTTTCGTGAAGCAGCAAAATGCCGCAGTAGGAAAAATTTCTGTATCTCCCTGCCTCTTAATGTGCTTGCTTTGTTCCGGGGCGGCGGGATCGGGAGTGGATCACAATGGGAAAGGTAATTCGCGGCCCTTGGCGTCGGCGTCATGTGCGGGCCTCCGCGAGAGTAACGATCTTTTGTATCGGCAGCCGGATAATGCTTCGTTCCATTCCTGCCTCCGGCAGGAGAAACCTGCAATGACCGACGACGAATTGTTGGCGCAAGCGCCCTCGCTTCCGGTTCTGTATTTCGATGGCTATGGAGCTTGGCGGAAGGTCAACGGCGTAATCCGCTGTGTCGGATTCACAATTGGCCTTGGTGGCCAGTACAATATCATCACATCGATTATCGGAGCCGAGCAGGCCAGCCGGGATACACGCCAAGCGCTCGACGCGAAAGCCGCTCCGGCCATCGCAATATGGAGTGGAGCGCTGGCTCATTGAGCAGCCTCGTTAGCAACCTCAAGGTTCTGGTAGTCATCGGCGGTCGAAACGCCGTTCGTGAATTTCTTGATTTCTTCGAGTGTTTCCCAGTCGGGGCGCACCAGCCTGCGGCGGATTCTGCTCACGGTAGGACGTGAACGGGAAATGCCGGTCGCCACTTCCTCATCGGAAAGGCCCCTCTGAGCCATGTAGTCAGCCAAATGCACCATGATCTTTTGTACATGGGGCGCACATCGTTCGTCAAGGCTTTTGTGCATGCCGTGTTGTGTACAAGTCAACCCTTCAGTGCATGATAATGTACATGGTTCGAAAACAAGCCCGTCCGCGACCCAAGCCACCTCGGTTCCAGCCCACTTTTATGCGGCAATGGCGCGAGTATCGCGAAATGACCCTTGAAAGGGCTGGCGAGGCCGTGGATATGTCCCACGCACAGCTCGGACGGATTGAGCGGGGCCTTCAACCGTACAACCAGGAGCTTCTTGAGGCTCTTGCGGAGCTTTATAAAACAACCCCAGCCAGCCTGATCATGCATGATCCCACAGACGAGAGGGCGATTTGGTCGCTTTGGGATCAAGCTCAGGAGGCCGAGCGGGAAGATACAACGAAATATCTTGAATTTCGGGTCAAAACAAGGACCGGAACGTGATTCGGCGGTTTAGTGCCGGCCTTGCTCTTTTGGCAACCCTCACCGGCCACGCGGACGCGCAGGACGCTAAAAAGACCAAGGAAATAGCCAATAACTTCTCACACCAAAATCTTATTTGCAGCTCTTATTACTATTTTGTAGGGCAATGCCTCGAGAAGGCGGACCCTAAAGATCGCTTGGTAAAGCAGTACAGGACAGGCGCCGAGACGTTTTTGCAACGCGGGATTGACATGGCCCGCGTTGCCGGTGTGTCGGATAAGGCCATAAATGCCAAAATGGAACTGGCTATCGAGGATATGAAGTCCGAAACCGACAACGATTGCGTCAATATCGCGGTTTTGTTGAAAAAACACGCTAAGACGTGCAAATCGACAATGGACGACGGGCCTGCCATCTTATTAGAGCAATACAAAGCTGCCCGTTAGGGCCTCCAAGGCCGCATACCCCTAAACACCATCCTAACCCGACGCCGAAGGCGAGGTTCTCACGCGTCAAAAATAATTGTACATAGCACACACATTGTCTATTGACCTATTGTACATCCCGTGTACACTCATTCCATCGACCAAGGTAAGTTCGAGGGGACGAGACGATGACAGACCCGTTATTTTTTATCGAAATCGCAGGCCTCAACACGCGCGGCAAATGGTTCTTAGAAGCTGATCGCGATCAGTCCCGCACAGACGTTCTGGACACCATCCGGGATTACAACAGTCAGGTTCTCACCGTCCTTGAGGTTTTCGAGGACGAGAACTCGGTGCGCAATGTGACCGAGGACATGAAGCTTGAGGCCGGCATTACCAATGATGCACCCCCGCCAGGCGGTCAAGACAAGATCGATTGGCAGCGGGATCGGCGACTCGACGAACTCAAGCACGAGACTTCGAACGGTCGCTCGGCTCGGCGCCTCAATGCGAGGGTTGCGTGATGGCAAAAATCATCCGAACAAAGACCAAAGCCCACGGCGGGATTACCGCCCGTGAAAAATCCTTGATGGATGAACATGCGCAGCTCTGGATTTCCAGAGCGATGCGAACGGACCCGATCGAACCGGAGAAGATTATCCCGGAAATCGAAGGTCTTTATGCGGTTGCGGGTTTGAAGAAACCGCGCGTGGTAATCGTTCCATCGCCGTTAGTTATGGCTTTCGCTTATGGCGCTTCGGCTGCGATTTGGTACGCCCGTAAACATCCAAACGCACGCAACGCCACGCGCATCGCCACGCGCAACGCCACGGACAACGCCACGGACATCGCCACGCTCAACGCCACGGACAACGCCACGCGCATCGCCACGCGCAACGCCACGGACAACGCCGAAGAAAACGCCGCCTCTGCCTGTCGCGATCTAGCTGGTGATCTTGGAATCGCCAGCGCCAGACGTTGGCATGAGAGTTACCAGGGCGGTAACATGTGGGCCAGCTATGACTGCTACCTCACTGCCTGCCGTGGCATCCTTGGCCTCGAACTAACGAGTCACGCCGCTTACGCGTATTGGGAGCAAGCCGCGATCCATGGCGGGTTTCGTGTCCTGCACGAAGAGTTCTGCATCGTCAGTGACTTTCCTGAGGTCTTATTGAAAGACGAAGAAAACAGGCCTCATTGTGAGGCCGGACCCTCGCATCGTTGGCGGGATGGTTGGTCGCTTTATCACTGGCATGGGACAAAAGTACCCGCTGAGTGGATTGAAGATCGCGCGTCCCTGACACCGAAAATCGCGCTTAGCCAGCAGAATATGGAGCTCCGTCGCGCTGCTTGCGAAATTCTAGGCTGGGCCAACATTCTCCGAGACCTCAATGCAAGTACCATTGACTGCGATGGTGACCCGCAGATCGGCGAATTGGTTGAAGTCAAACTTCCCGATCTTCCAGCCAAAGCAAAATTCTTACGGGTCCGATGCGGTACTGGCCGCGAATTTGCAATAGGCATTCCGCCGCACATCAACAAGGCTCTCGATGCCCAGGCCTGGATCGTTGGGCTCGAACCGAGGGATTTTGTGCGGCCTGAGATACGAGCATGAGCATAAACGAGGTAGCCGCTCTCACTGTCGGCACTTTGTATGGCGCATTCTACTATGACGAACTCTCGCGCATCGGAGAGACTATCGGTCGATGTATCGGAGGAATCATCATCTCGACAATCTTTGCACCATTCAACCATGGAGACTAAAATGCAGACTTTCAAAACCGCCGCAGCGCAGGGTGAAATCACAATCCGTCGCGTTGGCGATGTACCCGCTAAACGAGCATTGCCGTCCGGCTATTCCAACATGAAACCGGAGCACGGTAAATTCATCATCGGCCACAGTGAAACCGGTCATCATCATGTTCTTGAACGCACCACCGGCGTTGACATCGCAGTGATGGACAAAGCGCCTGCCGGCATGAAAATCCTCCGTGCCATCCTCGAGACCCCGAACTCGCTCATTCATCTGCGCGAACACGACACACACCAGACGATCCAGCTTCTCCCGGGCGAATATGAGTTCCGCATCGCGCGAGAATTCGACCATTACGCCGAACTTGCGCGCCAGTCGGCGGACTGAAACTACCATGACAATCCCCCATGAAGAGGGAGCGCTTTATGCAGCGTATGTGGCTGGGGCGCTTGTGTTTTCGATCTTCGCTCTTTGCATAGCGATAGGTGCGTAATGACATACGAGCCCGACTCAGCAGAACATCTGGAACGTCGCGTTGATTTCCTCGTTCGGGAAATGGACGAGCTGGTAGCGATGGCAAACAACTCTGAAACTCGCCAGATGATCGAGAACGAGGCAATCGGCATCGGACAGGTTCAATTGCGCGCCGGTCTGATCCTGACGCTCCTCAAAGAGGTTCCAAAACTGAGGGTGGTGCGGTGAACTACGAAACCGCACAAGATTTGTTTGACGCTCTTTGCGCGCCGTTCGCAGCCGAGGAAATCGAATGGCGCGTAGGATCGACGACAACCGACAAGAGCAAGGGAATGGCGTGGGCCTACATCGACGCCCGCGCTGTCATGGACCGCCTGGATGGCGTCTGTGGTCCCGAAAACTGGCAATGCAATTACTCCCCTGCCCCCGGCAATTCGATCATTTGTAATATTGGCGTACGGATGCCGGGGGGCGACTGGATATGGAAGGCGGACGGCGCCGGAGCAACCGATGTCGAAGGCGAAAAAGGAATGCTCAGCGATGCCTTGAAGCGTGCGGCGGTGCGCTGGGGTGTCGGGCGGTATCTTTACGAGATGAAATCGCCTTGGGTTGAATTGGAGGAAGGCAGAAACGGCAGGGCCGGCCCTATAAAGGTATCCGAGCGCAAAAAGCTGGATGAAACTCACGATGAGGCCTCAAAGCGCGTCGGCTGGGGAGGTCCTTCGGACGTAGCGACCTATCGCTTTCTGCTCCGCATCGTCACCGAAACGGTGACGCAGCCGAGCGATGCTGAAGCATTCCGTGAAAAATACAAGAGCATGTTTCCGCTGCTCAGGGTAGCGGCGCGCAGACATCTTGATCAGACATTGAGCCGCGTTGGCTCTCAGCGTGAGGCGGCGGAATAATGACCTACGACAACAACAATCGTGGCGCAATCTGGAAGAACGACGACAAGCGGGAAGATAACCATCCTGATTTCAAGGGCAGTCTGAACGTCAATGGCGTCGATTATTGGGTTTCTGCATGGAAAAGGAAGGATGGTGCTTCGGCAAACGCTCCTGCGCTCTCGTTCACTGTGAAGCCGAAGGAAGAGCAGCCCCGCGCGGCGCAGCAATCCATCAGCCAGCGCGCAATGCCACGCCGGCCTGCGCCGGACTCACGGGTCTCATCTGGCCCACAACGTCAAAATATCATTCCCGACGACGACATAGACGATCGGATTCCTTTCTGATGAGCCGAGCGGTGATCTCAATATCGACGGATATCGACCGCGATCGCGCGGTGAGATGGGTTATGCAAGTCCCGGCTGGCACTCGCCTTGAATTTAAGGCCCCGAAACGATCGTTACCGCAGAATGACCGCATGTGGGCAATGTTGACAGACGTTGCGGTTCAATTGCCGTGGGACGGGAACAAGCTTTCGCCGGACGATTGGAAATTGATCTTTCTTGACGCATTAAAGCGCGAGCTTCGCATGGTCCCGAACATCGATGGTAGCGGCTCAGTGAACCTGGGCCGCTCATCGTCGGATTTGTCAAAGGCGGAAATGGCGGACTTGATTACGCTGATCGAAGCTTTCGGCGCTACGCATGGCATCCTCTTTAATTATCCCGCAGACGCAAAATGAACCGCGCAACGGATGAATGGACAAGTGGAGCGTCGGACATGACACAGAAAACGGGTCAAGCCCCTACGTTTGAAGAACTGGCGTCTCGGGTCGAGAGACTAACGGAGCCGTGCAAAGAGAATTTTATGGGCACTGAGACCAGAAATGTCGGCCGCGCCCTTTTCGCATCCAATGCAAAGGGGGAGTGAGATGGCATCCCAAGTCACCGCCTGTATGTTGGCGCGCATTGAACTCGCCCTAGAGCAAGCTCGCGACTGCATCAAAGGCGAGACGCCGGAAGATATCACGCCTGGCGAAGCCGAGGATGACACGTTCTCGAAAATACGAGAGGCGCTTGAAGATGTTGCGGCGCTTCGCCGCCTTGCCGCCAAGCCGACAGATGAGGGGGTGCGGGAGCCGACGGAAGCAATGCTGAACGCGGCGCGAGATTGGGCTGTAGTTGAATACGGGAGAGGCATTGGTAACGATGCAGCAAGAGGCTGTTGGCAAGCAATGTTCGACGCCGCACCCCTACCCTCACCCGATGGTAAGGTAGCGGCAAAGCGTGCCGACGGAGGCACTCAATGACCGTCGTCGACATCATGGCCGCGGCGTTGGATCAGCAACTGCAGAACCGCGGGATTTTTTCGCTGGGCCGGAAAGACTGTCAAGCGATCATGGCACGGGTGATCGAACAAGCCGCCGCAGTCGCCTACGAAGTCTCGAAACGCACTACTGCGGAGCGCAAATGACCCGTCCCGCCGTCATCCCGGCCGGGCTGTGGCCGCCCCGAATGGCTGTGGAAATGGCAGCCGGCTATTGCGGCGAACGCTCCGCTGAGGCTTTCTTGTCCCGGGTAGGAACCGAATACCCGAAACCTTGCGTCAAGGCGGGGCGGCGGCAGCTATGGCTGAAGGAAGACCTGGACCGGGCGATCAGGCCCGGCGCAAGCGAAACCGCGGCGGACGTCGCGGCGGACTTGTGACCATGCGGCGCGCGCTGCCGCGCTTCGTTGTCCCAAAGGCCGTTGCCGGCCGGACACGCTACTACTGGACGCTGCCCACCTATTACCGCAGGCTCGGCTGCACCCTGCACAAGGAACACGAGACGGCGCTTGGCGATGACTACGCGATCGCCTGCGGCGAAGATGGCGCTGGCGGCCGCGCCGCCACGCTCAACGGTCTGTTTGACGATTGGGACCGCGCCCGCCTCGGCGAGCCGCCGAAGCCGAAGATCGAGGTGAAAACTGGTTCGGTCGACTGGTTGTTTCAGACCTACAAGGCCTCGAACGACTGGAAGGAACGGATATCCCGCCGCACGGCGCCGGATCATGAGGTCACCATGAACCTGATCCGGGATCTCAGGCGCAAGTCTGGGGTGCGGATCGGCGACACCATGGTGACCTCGATCACGCCGGAGGTTGCCGACAAGCTTTACGAAAAAGTGCGCGATACGCCGGTCCGCAAGGGCAAGACGCAACGGCCTCGCACCGCGGAGAAGGTGGTCGCGATCTGCCGGCACGCCTGGAAGGTCGTGCATCGGCTGCATCCGGGCCTATTCATCAAGGGAACGTCCGTCGGCGAAGAGCCGGTTTGGAATCCCTGGGAAGGCCTCGCAATGCGCCGGCGCCACAAGGCGACCAAACCGGCAGCGACCCGCGACCAGGTCTACGCCTTCGCTTGGGGCGCGGTAGCGGCGGGTTTCCCGGAGCCGGCTGCCGCAGCGGTGATCTGCTTTGAATGGCTGCAGCGCCCGGAGAACGTGCTGGCGGGCTATGTTATGTGGAACGGATACCGCGGGCCTTCACACCCGACGCAAATCCGGATCGAGCATCACAAGACCGGCGAGATGGTGATGCACCCACTGGAGGACATCGTCGACGGCGACCGCGTGCTGTTCTACGAAGAGGCCGAACAGGTGCTGTCTCACCTTTCCCGGATCGGCGTAGGGCTGGTGATGCGGCCAGGCCTGAAGGGCGCGCGGCAGTGGAACGTGCACACCATGGACCGCCATGTCCGGATGTTGCGTGAAAAGCTCGGCCTGCCCTCGACTTTCACTATGGACGCCTGCCGGCACGGCGGCATGACCGAGCTCGAGGAAGCCGAATTGACCGACGGCCAGGGCCGCGCCTTGTCGGCGCATCGCTCGAAGGCGTATGATGGATATGCCAAGCGAACCGAGAAGCGCGCGCTGGCAGCGACACGCAAGCGGTACGCGCACAAGGCGGCACTCGAAAAGGACATCCCCCATGGGCGACACGAAATCAGCACTCAAAAAACGTCTGATCTTCACCGACGGAATTAAAAACCGCTTTGCGTTCCAAGAATACGAAGATGGCATCTACGCGATCATAGGACCGTTTGACAACTTTACGGCCGACGCTGAGTTTCAAGATGAGCTTACCGAACTTTGCCGACGTTACAATTTGAAGCACGGCCATCTCTCGAAAGAAAAGTACGCGGCGTTATCTGAGGGACGGGATGACCTACAATCCTGATTTGGTCCGAAAATATTATCTGGGCGAGATCGACACCTTCGCCGCTGCCGCGCGACGCAAAACCGAAAAGGGAAGCCAAATGAATCCCGACGAAGCGGCAATTGCACCGAACTCGCGAACGCGATCAGAGGATTGAACTCCGCGCTGGAGAATGCGCAAGGCGCCCGCCTTGAGGTCAATGTCGACTACAGCAGGATGCAAAAGCTCGGCAACCGTTCGGACCACCGCATCTATTATACCGAAGTTTCAAAATAGGCTTTTTTTCCAGCGGGTCGGGTGACCGCAAAATTCTGAAACTCAAAAATAGCTGAACAATATCAGGCCCGCAAAATCACGCCAGTTTCAGAACTCTGCCTTGATCCTGCTCGCAAACCACTCTGCTTTGCAGACCGTTGCGTAACCACTCCGCCACGTGGCCTCATGCCGAACCTCATATACGCCACGGGCCGGATAGGCAACCGAGCCGGTTCAGGCCTATTTGCGGCGGCGGTAATCGCGTTTCGGCCGGGGTTTTGGCGCGAGTTCCGGCATCGAATGCTGCGCCTTACGGTACCGGGCCAGCATGCGTTCGAAACTGTCATTCAGCGTCGCTTCGAGTTCGGGACGCTTCTCGAGGGCCGTTAGCAGCATCCCGGCGGCCTCGATGGTCGACAGCCCATCGCGGCGCGGTTCGCGGCGCAGTTTTCCGTAACGCGACGGCGTCGCGGGGCCCAGGATGACGCGCTGGCACTTCAGCATCCATGCATTGCGCCACCACAGCGCCTTGGCCTGGCTCCAGGTGCCGTCCAATAGCACGACGCCTTCGATGTCCTTGAGGGTCGCGCGCTGATCGTCCTCGATCTCGCCCTTGCGATTGATGGCGACGATGTCGCTGTTGGTGTCGAGGTCCGCGACCCTGGCGGAGCCGAGATAAAGCACCGCCCAGCGCTGGGGGTCATGGACCGGGCGCCCCAGCGCCTTGGACAGGCTCGGCCATGACAGCCCGACCCTGAGCACCGCGTTCTTGAAATGCAGTGCGGTGAGCCGCGCCGTCCCGAGCGCCCTGTCCTGCTCCTGCGGATGCTGCAGGATCAGAAGCGAAACCCGGCTCTCGATCGGGGTGATGCTGTCGCAAATGCATAACGGCAGAGGTTTTTGGCAGCGCGGGCAATCGGCAAGCGCCTCGATGGCGGCCTCGCCGGCGGCGGGTTCCAGGTGTTTTGACATGCCTCGCTATACGCTTCGCGCGCCAAGGCTTCAACAAGCCTTCAAGGCAAGGCATCAGCCCGCTATTCCGCCGGCGCGGTCGCCGGCACCGGCCCAGGTCGCCGCCGCAGCCGGTCGATCAGCAGATAGATCACCGGCGTGGTGTACAGCGTCAGGATCTGCGAGACAAACAGTCCGCCGATGATGGTGATGCCGAGCGGCCGGCGCAACTCGGTGCCGGGACCGGTGGCGATCACCAGCGGAATGCCTGCAAAAAGCGCGGCCATGGTCGTCATCAAAATCGGCCGGAACCGCGCGCTGCAGGCCTCGAAAATCGCATCCGCCGACGACAGGCCGCGGTGGCGTTCGGCGTCCAGCGCAAAATCCACGATCATGATGCCGTTCTTCTTGACAATGCCGATCAGCAGGATGATGCCGACGAACGCAATGATGGTGAGTGGCGTATTGGTGACCTGCAACGCCAGCAGCGCGCCCAATCCCGCGGACGGCAAGGTGGAAATGATAGTGAGCGGATGCGCGAGGCTCTCGTAGAGCACGCCGAGCACGATGTACATCGCCACCAGCGCGCCAAGGATAAGCAGCGGCTGCCGCCCCGTAGTCTTGTTGAAATCGCCGGCATTGCCGTCAAAACTGCCGCGGATCCCTTCCGGCATGTGCAATTCATCCACGGCGCGCTGGATGTTGGTGGTGCCGACTTCCAGCGCCACATCCGGCAGAAGGTTGAACGACACCGTCGTCGAGGGAAACGATTGCGAATGATAGACCGCCAGCGGCGATAATCCGCGCTGATACCGGACGACGGCGGACAATGGCACCTGCGTGCCGTTGGCGCCGGCAACGAAGATGCGTTCGAGATTGGACGGGTCGCTCTGGAACTTCGGATTGATCTCCAGCACGACCATGTACTGGTTGCGCTGGGTGTAGATGATCGAGATCTGCCGCTGCGAGAACGCGTTGTTGAGCGCGTTGTCGATGTCCTGCACCCGAACGCCGAGGGTCGACGCCTTTTGCCGGTCGATCGACAGGGTCAACTGCAGCCCGCCGGGGTCGCGGTCGCTGGAGACGTCGGTGATGCCTTCGACGGTCTCCATGCGCTTGGCGACCAGCGGTGCCCACTTCTGCAGCGCATCGAGGTCAGTACTCGACAATGTGTACTGATAATCGGAATCGCTTTGACGCCCGCCGGCCCGGATGTCCTGCGCGGCGAACATGAACAGTCGGATACCGGCAACCTGGCCCAGATTTCGGCGCAGCCGGTCGATCACGATCTGCGTGCTGATTCCGCCGCGCTCTGCCGGAGGCTTGAGGCTGATGAACATGATGCCGCGGTTGGACCCGCCTCCTCCGGGGCCGCCGGCTCCGCCGAGCGACGATCCGACCCCGGCAACGGCCGGATCGGCCATCACGATCTCGGCGAGGCGCTGCTGCAGTCCGAGCATCGACTGAAACGAGATATCGGCAGACGCCCGCGTCGCGCCGATCACGAAACCACTGTCGTCGATCGGGAAATAGCCTTTCGGCGTCTTGATGTAGAGCGTCACCGTCAATGCGATGGTCGCAAAGAACACGACCAGGGTCAGGAACGGGAAGCCCAATACGATGCGCAGGGTTCGTTCATAGAATGAGACGATGCGCGACAGCGAGCCCTCCACGATGCGGTCGAACCAGGTCGCATCGTGCGACGTCGTGGTCTTGATATAATGCGCGCAGATCATCGGGGTGACCGTCAAGGACACCACCGTCGACACCACGATGGCGAATGTCAGCGTCAGCGAGAATTCCCGCAACAACCGGCCGACGATCCCATCCATGAAAATCAGCGGCGTGAACGCGGCGATCAGCGACAGGCTGATCGACAGCACCGTGAAGCCGATCTGCCGGGCGCCGTCGAGAGCTGCCTGGTAGGGCGGCATCCCCTGCTCCAGGTTGCGATACATGTTCTCGATCATGACGATGGCGTCGTCGACGACAAAGCCGATCGAGATTGCCAGCGCCATCAGCGACAGGTTGTCGACCGAGAACCCCGCCAGCCACATGCCGGCGCAGGTGCCGGCCAGCGCCAGTGGCACCGAGACGCCGGCGGCGATGGTCGGCGTCATCCGGCGCAGGAACACGAACACCACGAGCATCACCAGGAATGCCGTCGCCAGCAGCGTAAGCTGCATATCCTCGACGCTGGCGCGGATCGTCCCGGTGCGATCCGTCAGCGTCGAGATCTCGACGCCGCCGGGGATCCACTGCTTGAGATCGGGTATCAGCGCCTTGACCCGATCGACCATGTCGATGACATTGGCGTCGCCTTGCTTGGTGATCTGGATCAGCACCGCGGGCTGCTTGTTGAACCAGGCGATGGACCGGCTGTTGCGAACGGAGTCCTCGACGTCGGCGACGTCCGAGAGCCTGACGAAACTGCCGTTCGAGCTTTTAACGAGAATATCGCGGAATTCGGCCGCGGACCGCATCTGCCGGTTGACCGACAGCGTTTCGCTCTGCCGGCTGCCGTTGAAAATTCCGACCGGACCCAGTGCATTGGCATTGATGACGGCGGTGCGGACATCGTCGGTGGCGATGCCGGCGTTGGAGAGCGCAACCGGATTGAGCGAAATGCGCACCGCGGGCTGGTCGGCTCCCGTGACAGTCACCTCGCCAACGCCGGGCACCTGCGAAATCCGCTGCGCGATCACGGTGTCGGCGACGTCGTAGATGGCACTCGGCGAAATCGTCTTCGAGGTCAGCGCGAGCACGAAGACGGGCGCCGCGGCCGGATTGGCTTTACGAAATCTCGGCAGCGACGGCAGATCGCTCGGCAGGTCCGCCAGCGAGGCGTTGATCGCGGCCTGGACGTCGCGCGCGGCGCGATCGATGTCGCGGCCGATCGCGAACTGCAACTGGATGCTGGTCGAGCCCAGCGAACTCGTGGACGTGATCTGAACGATCCCCGCGATCTGACCAAGCCGGCGTTCCAGCGGTGCGGCCACGGTTCCCGCCATCACCGTCGGGTCTGCGCCGGGGCGGGTGGCGGATACCCGGATCATCGGGAAATCGACATTGGGCACGGCCGCGACGGGGAGAAACTCATAGGCGACCGCGCCGATCAGAAACAGCCCGATCGCTAGCAGAGTAGTGCCCACCGGCCGCCGGATGAATGGCTCGGAGATCGACACCATCACTGCATTCCCTCGGTCGCGCCCGCGATCGGCGGCGACGGCAGTTCAGGTCCGACCGGAGGCACCGCCTTCTCGATCCGCCGGTTCAACCGGTCGAGCGCGAGATAGATCACCGGCGTCGTGTACAGCGTCAGCAACTGACTGAGCAGCAAGCCGCCGATGATCGAAATGCCCAGCGGAAACCGCAGCTCGGCGCCGGTACCGCTTTCCACCGCCAGAGGCAGCGCACCGAACAGCGCCGCCAGCGTGGTCATCATGATCGGACGGAACCGGAGCAGGCAGGCCTGCACGATGGCGTCGTTCGCCGGCATGCCCTGATGCCGCTCCGCTTCGAGCGCGAAGTCGATCATCATGATCGCGTTTTTCTTGACGATGCCCATCAGCAGGATAATGCCGATCAGACCGATGACCGACAGATCCTGCCCGAACAGCATCAGCGCGAGAATGGCGCCGACGCCCGCCGACGGCAACGTCGATAGAATGGTGATCGGATGAATGTAACTCTCATAGAGAACGCCGAGCACGATATAGATGGTGACCAGCGCCGCAAGGATCAGCCAGGGCTGTCCGGCCAGCGATTTCGAGAATTCCGCCGCGTCGCCGGCAAACAGCCCGACAATGCTGCCGGGCATTCCGATCCGCGTTTCGAGGGTCCTGACCTCCTCCACCGCGTCGCCAAGTGCGGCACCCGGTGCGAGATTGAAGCTCAGCGACACGGCCGGAAACTGCGCCTGATGCGAGATCGCGAGCGGCGCGGTCGTGCGGGTCAAGGTCGCGACCGCGGAAATCGGCACCTGTCCGGCAGCGACGCCGGGAATTCCGCTGGCGGCGCCGGGGACGTAGAGTTTTGACAGAATCGAGGGATCGCGCTGGTATTCGGGCAATGCTTCCAGCACCACGCGGTACTGATTGGCCTGGCCGTAGATCGTCGAAATCTGGCGCTGTGCGAAGGCATCGTTCAACGTATCGTTCACGGCCTGAATACTGACGCCAAGTTGGCCGGCACGTTGCCGATTGACATCGAGGGCGGCGCGCAAGCCGCCCTCCTGCGCTTCCGAGGATACGTCGCGAAACAACGGATCACGCCGCAATTCATCGACCAGCTTTTTTGCCCACAGCGTCACCAGCGCGGCGTCGGTGCCGGTCAGCGTGTACTGGAATTGCGAGCGGCTCGATTGGGTACTGATCTGGACGTCCTGCACCGGCTGGAAGTAAACGGTCATGCCGGGGATCGACGCCACCTGCTCTTTCAACCGCGCGACCACGCCCGAAATATCGTCACGGCGTTCGCCGCGGGGCTTCAGCGCCATCACCAGGCGGCCGACATTGGTGGTCGGATTGACCGAGCCCGCGCCGATCACGGACACCACGCCGGTGACATCGGGATCGGCCTTGATCGCGTCCGCGGCCTGGGTCTGCCGGCTCTGCATCTCGGCAAAGGATACGTCAGCGCCGGCTTCCGTCACCGCGGTGATCGACGCCGTGTCCTGCAACGGCAGGAAGCCTTTTGGCGCCACGACATAGAGCGCCACCGTCGCGGCGATCGTCGCCAGCGTAACGACCAGGGTGGCGCGCTGATGCCGCAGCACCGACAGCAGCGTACGGTGATAGAACTCGGCCATGCGGTCGATACCGCGGCTGATCGCCGCAAGTCCCGGAATCGCGATCTCCTCGCTGGCGTGCTTCAACAGCCGCGAACACATCATCGGCGTCAGTGTCAGCGAGACGACGGCCGACGTCACCACCGCGATGGTCAGCGTCAACGCGAATTCGCGGAACATCCGCCCCACCAGCCCCGACATGAACAGCAATGGAATGAACACCGCGATCAACGACACCGTCAGCGAAATCACGGTAAAGCCGATTTCGCTGGCGCCCCGCAGCGACGCTTCCATCGCGGTTTCGCCATTCTCCATATGGCGGACGATATTCTCGATCATCACGATGGCGTCGTCGACCACGAAGCCGGTGCCGATGGTCAGCGCCATCAGCGAGAGATTGTCGAGACTGAAGCCGGAAAAATACATGATGCCGAAGCTGGTGATCAGCGATAGCGGCAGCGCCACGCCGGCGATCAGCGTTGCCCGCATCGACCGCAAAAACAGCAGCACCACCAGCGTAACCAGCACGACGCTCAGGATCAGCGTGAACTGCACGTCGCTGACCGAAGCGCGGATGGTCACGGTGCGGTCGCTGACGATGGTCAGCTTGACGCCGGCCGGAATCGCGCGCTGCACCTTGGGTATTTCAGCGCGAATTTGCCGGACGACTTCGATGACGTTGGCACCGGGCTGCCGCTGAATGTCGATGACGACGGCGGGCGTTCCGTTGTACCAGCCGCCGGTGCGGTCGTTCTCCAGCCCGTCGACGATTCTGGCAACGTCGCCGATGGTGACCGGGGCGCCGTTGCGATAGGCGATGATGATGGGCTTGTAGGCGTCGGCCGCCGCGATCTGATCGTTGGCGGCAATGGTGTAGGCCTGCTGCGCGCCGTCGAGCGACCCTTTCGGCCCCGAAACGTTGGCGCCGGCGATGGCGTTGCGCAGGTCCTCCATGGCGATGCCGTAAGCCGCGAGCCGTGCCAGATCGGCCTGCACGCGCACCGCGGGCTTGAGGCCGCCCAGCACCGACACGCGCCCCACGCCGGAAATCTGGCTGAGACGCTGGCCGAGCAGCGTGTCGGCAATGTCGCTCATGGCGCGCAGCGAAATTGTCTCTGACGTCAATGCCAACGTCAGCACCGGCGCGTCTGCGGGATTCACTTTGGCATAGGTCGGCGGATATGGAAGATTCTTGGGCAGGATTCCCGCCGCCGCGTTGATCGCCGCCTGCACGTCCTGGGTCGCGCCGTCGATATCGCGGTTGAGATCGAACTGCAGCGATATCTGGCTGACGCCGAACGAACTCGTCGAGGTCATCGACGACAGCGACGGAATTTGCCCGAGCTGGCGTTCGAGGGGGGCCGTGATCAGCGAGGCGATCACGTCTGGACTTGCGCCCGGCAATTGCGTCGTCACCTGTACGGTCGGGAAATCAACTTGCGGCAGCGCCGACACCGGCAGCGCCCAATAGCCGAGTATCCCGCCGATCAACAGCGCGATTCCCAGCAATGACGTGGCGATGGGCCGGCGGATGAACGGTTCGGAGACGCTCATGGCTGCGTGCTCATTGCTGCATCACCGGGGTCACGGCTGCGCCTTCGCTGCGCCGCCTGACTGGTCGCCTCCCTGCGCCGGGCCGGCTTGCCCCTTCTGATCGCCCTCGCCGCGTTCGATTTTCTTTCCGCGCTTTTCGCCCTGCCCGTCCTTGCTTTGTCCGTCCTTTCCTTGTCCATCCCTGCCTTGCACGTCCCGACTGTTCCTGCGTTTACGCGGCGCGAGATCGGCCGATGGCGTCTGGTCGTCCTTGCCGACGATGACCTTGGAGCCGTCGGCCAGATTGGCGAATCCGGTTGTCACGACCCGGTCGGTGGGCGCGAGCCCGCTGCCGATCACCGCATCGTTCTCGTTCTGCTGGATGACGGTGATCGGTTTCGCGGTCACGGTGTCATCGTCGCCGATGACATAGCTGAACGTTCCGGCAGGCCCGCGCTGCGCCGCCGACGTCGGGATCACGATGGCCTGGGGGAGCGTTTCGACCTTGAGCCGCACATTGACGAACTGACCCGGCCACAACTGAAATTTTTCATTGGGGAATTCGGCCTTCAGCTTCAAGGTTCCAGTGGCCGGGTCGACCTGGTTGTCGATGCCGGTCAGCTTGCCGGTGTCGGCCACGCTGGTGCCGTCATTGCCGAACACGTCGACCGGCAGCGCGCCCTTGGCGGAGGCGGCGTTGACCCGCACGATCTGCTGCTGCGGAAGACTGAACTGAACGGTGATCGGCTGCAGTTGCGTGATGATCACGAGGCCGGTGGCGTCCGAAGCGTGGATGATGTTGCCCTGGTCGACCTGGCGCAGGCCGGCACGGCCGGACAAGGGCGCGATGATCTTGGTATAGCCGAGCGTTGCCTTGGCGTTGTCGATGGCGGCCTGATCGGCGTTGACGAGCGCTTCCTGCTGCGCAACGACGGCACGTTGGGTGTCGGCCTGCTGCTTCGAGCCGGCGTTGGAGGCGGCGAGCTGCTGGTACCGGATCAAATCGAGGCGCATGTTGCCGAGTTGCGCCTCGTCCTGGGCTTTCTTGGCAACCGCCTGATCGAGCTGCGCCTTGTAGATCACAGGATCGATCTCGCCGAGAATATCGCCCTTTTTAACGTCCTGTCCTTCGGTGAAGTTGACGGCGATCAATTTGCCATCGACCTGCGCGCGGACCAGAACGTTATTGAGCGCGCGAACGGAGCCGACGCCTTCCAGATAGACCGGCACGTCCTGAATGCGGGGAGTCGCGGCCAGCACCGGCACCGCGAGATCGGGACGCGCGCCGCGGCTGGCGGCCTGCTTCTGCTGGAACGAGGTCCAGCCGATATAGCCGAGGCCGCCGAGGATCAGCAGGGTGATGAAGATCGAAACCACGCGGCGGCGCGCGCGGCCGGCCACGCGGGTGACACCCTGGCTCGCGGCTTTCGCGGTTTCATTCAGATCCGGCTTAAAGAGCATTGACCGGCCTCTCCACCTTCGGCTCCCAGCCGCCGCCCAGCGCCTGATACAGGCTCACGACTGCAAGCAGGCGGGCCAATTGCGCCTGCCACAGCACGTCTTCGGCCTGAAATAGCGTCAATTGCGTATTTAGCACAGTTACAATGTCGGCGGTGCCGGCTCGTAGCTGCTGCTCCGAGAGCTGAAACGCCCGCCGCGACGCAGCCACCACCTCGCGCTGCAGTCGCAGCTTCTCAGTGGTCTGTCGAATCGACACCAGCGCATTGTCGACATCGGCAAACGCCTGCACGACCGTCTTGCGATAGGTCTGCAGCAGTTCGTCCTGTCTGGCCTTGCTGAGTTCGAAATTGCCGAGAATCCGGCCGCCATCGAAAATCGGCTGGGTCAGGCCGCCGACCGCATTGAAGAACGCCGCGTGCGGTTGAAATAGCGATGCCAGCGACGAGCTCTGATAGCCGCCTTGCCCGGTCAACGTGATGCTCGGGAAAAACTGCGCCCGCGCGCTGCCGACATTGGCGGTGGCCGAGGCGAGTTGCGCCTCCTGCCGCCGGATATCCGGCCGTTGCGTCAGCAATTCGGACGGCAGTCCCGGTGTCACCCGCGGCGGAACGATCAGATTGAGCGATCCGCCGCTGACCTTCACGCTTTCCGGCGGCCGCGCCACCAGCGTCGCCAATGCGTTGATGTTCTGCGCCAGCGTTTGCCGCAGCGGCGGAACGGAAGCGCGCTGGTTGGCGAGAACAGCTTCTTGCTGCGCCACATCCAGATCGGTGCCGGTTCCGACCTTCAGGCGCGCCTTGATGGCGTCGAGAATCCGCGTCGCGCTGGCAATGTTGCTGGTGGCCGTGCGAATCCGGTCCTGCGATGCAATAACCTGAAAATAGGCGTTGGCGACGGCAGCGAGCGTCGTTAGCGCAACCACGTCGCGGTCGAAGCGATTGGCGGTTGAAATCTCCTCCGCCGCCAGCGCCGCATCGCGGTTCTTGCCCCAGAAATCGATCTCGTAGGCCGAGCTGAGCGAGGCGGTATAGTTGACCGTTTCGCGGCCGCCGATGCTCAAGCCGCTTGCGCTCGAGCCGGAGGTCCGGGAATAGGATTCCTGGCCGTTGAAGTTAAGGGTCGGCAGCAGCGCGGCGCCGGTGATCCGTGCTTGCGCATCGGCCTGGATAATCCGGGCGGTGGCGGCGGCAATGTCAAGGTTGACCGTCTGCGCCTCCTCCATCAGCGTGGTCAACTCGGACGCCCGGAAGCCGCGCCACCAATCCAGCGTCGGCGGGGCGCCGGTGCTGCTCCGCCCCGCAGCCTTGTAGCCGCCGGGAATTTCCAACGCAGGATCGGGAAGATCCTTGGTCAGGATGCAACCGGCCGAGGCGGCGACCACGATAAATGCCCCGAGCAACTTCACCCACCGCTCGAATCGAGGTTTTGCCGACGCAACTTGCAACGTATTCACCGGGGGTGATGCTTCCTTTGGAACCAGACGGCATTCTAGCGGCGGGAAATGGGTGCGCACAGTCCTGTTCGGCTTTCCAAACCCCGCCCTGCCACCGCCGGTTTGCGAGGGTTTTTACTCAGTTTGCCTTATTTAACGGGGCTTGCCGAGCTCAACGCGATTCGCGGAGCCGGCAGCCTTACCAAGATTTCATCTGTCGTTCGGGGGTTCGCAGCGACGAGGAGGTGCCGCCCGGACTGAAACTTAGCCATGTCCGTCCCGTAACTTAGCCATCAACATCGCAGGGGCTGGGAATGCGCGTCGCAATCATCGGAACGGGAATCGCCGGCAGCGCCGCAGCGTGGGCGTTGTCGAAGCGTTACCCGGTGACCGTCTATGATCGCGAGCTTCGACCCGGCGGCCACAGCCATACGGTAACCATCGATTACGACGGCCAAGCAGTTGCGGTCGACATCGGCTTCATCGTCTACAACGAGCAGAATTATCCCGACCTGACGGCGCTGTTTGCTCATCTCGGTGTTGAAACGGTGGAAAGCTGCATGAGTTTTGCGGTCACCGCGGATGCCGGCCGTTTCGAATGGAAAGGCGGTGGCAATACCTGGCCTGAAACGGCAAAAGGTCTGTTCGCCCAACCGGGCAATCTGTTGTCGCCCTCCTATCTGCGGATGCTGCGCGACATCCTGACCTTCAACGACAAAAGTACCGAGGATTATGCGGCCGGTAACCTCGCCGGGATGACGCTCGGGAATTACTTCGCCGCCCGCAAATTCGCACCGCGCCTGCTGACCGATTATCTTGCGCCGATGGCCGCCGCGATCTGGTCGGCGCCGGCCGCTCAAATGCTTAACTTTCCCGCGGAGAATTTCGTCGCATTTTTCAGCAACCATCGCCTGCTGCAATACGACCGCCCGATCTGGCGCACGGTAAAAGGCGGCAGCCGCCGTTATGTGGAAAAACTGACCTCCGCATTCCGTGACCGTCTCCGTCTCGGCTGCGCCGTGACCTCGATCCAGCGCACACCGCATGGCATTATCGTGAGCGACAGTCATGGCGACCGCGAAACCTACGATCACGTCGTGATTGCCTCCCACAGCGATCAGGCGCTGGCGATGTTGTCGGATCCCGACGATCGGGAACGCGCGATTCTCGGCGATATCGGCTATGCGCCCAACGTCGTCTATCTCCATCGCGACATCAGGCTGATGCCGAAACGCCGGCGTGCATGGGCGTCGTGGAATTTTCTGCGCTGGCCGCGCGAAGGCGATACCGTCAACGACGTGGCCGTAACCTACTGGATGAACCGGTTGCAGGGCATCGAGGATGACAAACCGCTGTTCGTCAGCCTCAATCCCCCATTCGAGCCGAATCCGGCGCTGACATTCGGCAAATACATCTGCGACCATCCGCAATATAATGCCGCCGCCTTCGCCGCGCAAAAACACCTTGGCGAGATTCAAGGCAAGCGCCATACCTGGTTCTGCGGCGCCTGGACCGGATATGGCTTTCATGAGGACGGACTGCGATCCGGCCTTGCAGTCGCCGAAGCACTGGGAGCCTCGGTGCCATGGCGCGCGCCGCCGCCCGAACTGGCGCAAGCCGCGGAGTAGCGATGTCGGATGAACCCGCCAGACTTGAAGCGCATCCGGCCGGCGACGCGGCCGTGCTTTATTTCGGCGACGTCATGCATGCGCGATTGAAGCCGATGGGCCACCGCTTCAGCTACCGCGTCATGAGCCTGCTGATCGATCTCGACCGGCTTGATCAGGCCGACCGGCAGTCGGCGCTATTCGCGGTGAACCGGGCAGCCCTCTACAGTTTCAACGAACGGGACCACGGCGGCCGCGATGGATCGCCGTTGCGCGCCTATGTCGACCGTCGCGCCGCCGAGCATGGCATCGACCTGACCGGCGGGCGGGTGCTGCTGCTGTGTTACCCCCGACTGCTCGGTTACACCTTCAATCCCTTATCTGCTTATTTTTGCTACCGCGCCGACGGCTGGCTCGCCCTGATTATCTACGAGGTTCGCAACACTTTCGGCGAATTGCATTCCTACGTGCTTCCGGTGCAACCGGGTCAGGTCGGCAAAGCCGGTGTCCGCCAGCAGCAGGACAAGCTTTTTTACGTCTCGCCCTTTATCAAAATGGCGACGCGCTACCACTTCCGCGTCTCGCCGCCGGAAGAGACCGTCAAATTGCGTATTTTGGAGACGGACAGCGAGGGCCCCCTGCTCTCGGCAACGTTTAGCGGCAGGCGCCGCGGTCTGACCACCGCGGTTCTGTTGCGATCGTTCGTCTCGCTGCCGCTTGTCACCTTCAAGATCGTCGCGGCAATCCATTGGGAGGCGATGCGGCTCTGGCTCAAGGGGGTGCGGCTGGTGCCGCGCGCGGCCACCGCACCGACAAAAGCCGACGCGAATACCATCTTGGCGGCCGGCGGTTGCCGCGACTATACTCGGAGTGCGTTGTGCGGGACCGGAGGGAAGCCCGGTTCGCAGAAGAGCGCTCTGGTCCAGTGAAGGTCCGATCTGGGGTAATCGACCATCGACACGGAACTCGGACAGAGCCAAATCACTTGATGGATCGGTCATGTCTGACGTTATTTTGCTCACTCCCCATAATGTGGACAGGACGCTGTCCGACCTGCCGCGTGCGGTGCGGCTGGCGCTCGGATTTGGCTCGAAGCTGCGCTGCGGCACGCTCGACGTCACGCTGCCCGACGGCCGCAAGGTCAGATTGGGCGGCGTAGAAGCCGGACCTGCTGCCGAAATGACGCTTTACAATTACGGCTTTGCGTCGCGGCTTCTTAACGGCGGCGACATCGGAATAGCCGAAGCATATTTGAGCGGCGAATGGGATACGCCGGATCTGACGCAATTCCTCTATTTGTTCTGCATCAATCACGACCTGATCCAGACAATGCTGGGCGACAACCCGCTGATGCGATTTGTGCAGATCGTCCAGCATTGGTTCCACCGCAATACCAAGCGTCAGGCGCGCCGCAATATTTACGCGCATTACGACATCGGCAACGCGTTCTACTCGGCGTGGCTCGATCCGAGCATGACCTATTCCTCGGCGCTTTTTGAGGACGACACGCCTGACCTGACCGCGGCACAAAATAACAAATATCGCCGCCTCGCCGAAGCCATCGATCTGCAACCCGGCCAATCGGTGCTGGAAATCGGATGCGGCTGGGGCGGTTTTGCGGAATACGCCGCCAAGAACTACGGCACCAGCGTCGTCGGCCTGACCATCAGCAAGGAGCAGCACGATTTTGCGCAGCAGCGGATTCGGGACGCCGGCCTCAGCGACAAGGTCGAGATCAGATTTCAGGATTACCGGGACGAACGCGGCCGATACGACCGAATCGCCTCGATCGAGATGATCGAGGCAGTCGGTGAACAGTTCTGGCCGCAGTATTTTTCCCAGTTGCGCGACCGCCTGTTGCCCGGGGGGCTGGTGGGCATTCAGGCCATCACCATCCAGGACCGGTTCTTCCAGGCCTATCGCCGCGAAGTCGATTTCATCCAGCGCTATGTTTTCCCGGGTGGGATGCTGCCGTCGCCGGAGGTGTTGAAATCACTAGGCGAGCGGTTCGGCGTTCCCGTTATCCGCGAACGGATCTTTGGGCAAGATTATGCCAAGACGCTCGCGACCTGGCGGAATAATTTCCGCGCCGCCTGGCCAAACCTGACGCCCTTGGGCTTTGACGATCGCTTCCGGCGATTGTGGGAATACTACCTTGCCTATTGCGAGGCCGGTTTTCTGTCAGGAAATATCGACGTGCGCCAGGTGGTGTTCGCGAAGTCGAAGTGATTGACCTTCTCCTGCGCTGATCCCACATGCGTTCAACGCCTTGTGCGCCTTCGAAGCGTCCACTAGGGTCGTTTGCGTTCGATCATGCCGGTGAATGAATAATCATGAACATCAACAAAGACGTCGTGGAAGCGATCGGCAACACTCCGCTCATCCAGCTAAAGCGGGCTTCTGAACAGACCGGCTGCACCATTCTCGGCAAGGCCGAATTCATGAATCCCGGCCAGTCGGTGAAGGACCGCGCCGCGCTCTTCATCATTCGCGACGCCATGCAACGCGGCGCACTTCGGCCGGGCGGCGCGGTCGTCGAAGGCACCGCGGGAAATACCGGGATCGGACTGGCGCTGGTTGCCAACGCACTCGGATTTCGCACCGTCATCGTGATTCCGGAGACGCAAAGCCAGGAAAAGAAAGACATGCTGCGGCTATGCGGCGCCGAACTGATCGAAGTACCGGCGGTACCCTACGCCAACCCCAACAATTACGTGAAGCTGTCGGGACGTCTGGCCGAACAACTCGCGAAATCCGAGCCCAACGGCGCGATCTGGGCCAACCAGTTCGACAACCTCGCCAACCGCCAAGCCCATATCGAAACCACGGCGCCGGAAATATGGCGACAGACCGACGGCAAGGTCGATGGTTTCGTATCGTCGGTAGGCTCCGGAGGCACCCTCGCCGGCGTGTCGATCGGTCTGAAGAAGATGAACCCGAAAATCCGGATTGCGCTCGCCGATCCCATGGGGTCGGCGTTATATAATTATTACAAGAACGGCGCCCTGAAATCCGAGGGCTCGTCGATTACGGAAGGCATCGGCCAGGGCCGCGTCACCGCCAATCTGGAAGGCATTGTCGTCGACGAGGCCTACCGGATTTCCGACGAGGAAGCAGTGCCGGTCATCTTCGACCTGCTCGAACATGAAGGGCTATGCCTCGGCGGCTCGACCGGCATCAATGTCGCCGGCGCCATTCGCCTGGCCGAAGACCTTGGACCCGGCCACACCATCGTGACGATGCTGTGCGACTACGGCACGCGTTATCAGTCCAAATTGTTCAATCCGGATTTCATGCGCTCGAAAAACCTGCCGGTGCCGGAATGGCTGGAGCAGAAGAGCCGGATCAGCGTGCCGTTCGAAACGGTGTGAACGCGTCGCGTAGCTGCGTAAGGCGGATCAGCGCAGCGTCATCCGCCCTCTTGCTGCGGGAATGGCGGATGACGCCGCGCTAGTCCGCCCTGCAAACCAATCACCGTAATATCTGGCTCAGGAACAACTGCGTCCGCGCGTGCTGCGGATTGGCGAAGAAGTTGGCCGGCGTATTCGATTCGATGATTTGTCCTGCGTCCATGAACACGACGCGGTTCGCCACTTCCTTGGCAAATCCCATTTCGTGGGTGACCACCAGCATGGTCATGCCGTCATTGGCGAGGTTCACCATCGTGTCCAGCACTTCCTTGACCATTTCGGGATCGAGTGCCGAGGTTGGCTCGTCGAACAGCATCACCTTGGGATTCATGGTCAGCGCGCGCGCGATCGCGACCCGCTGCTGCTGGCCGCCGGACATCTGGCCCGGATATTTGTTGGCTTGATGGGGAATCTTCACGCGCTCGAGAAATTTCATCGCCGTCGCTTCGGCGTCTTTTTTCGGAATATTGCGGACCCAGATCGGCGCCAGCGTGCAGTTCTCCAGCACGGTCAGATGCGGGAACAGGTTGAAGCTCTGAAACACCATGCCGACTTCGCGTCGCACTTCATCGACGCGCCGCAGGTTGGGCCCGAGTTCGATGCCGTCGATGACAATTTCGCCTTCCTGGAATTCCTCCAACGCGTTCATGCAGCGGATCAGCGTCGATTTGCCCGAACCGGACGGGCCGCAGATCACGATGCGCTCGCCTTTGGCGACGTCGAGGTTGATGTCGCGCAGCACATGAAAATCGCCATACCACTTGTTCAGCGCCGCGACATTGACGATCGAATCCGTTGCCATGGTCAGTGATCTCAGTTGCGCCGGTGAGCATTCAGACGGCGTTCGACGAACAGCGAATAACGCGACATTCCAAAGCAGAACACAAAGTAGACGATGCCGGTGAAGGCGAATCCGGTGAACAGCGTGGTGGGCGTCGCCCAGTTCGGATCGGCGAACGACGCGCGTAAACTGCCGAGCAGATCGAACAGCGCCACGATCGACACCAACGAGGTGTCCTTGAACAAGGCGATGAAGCTGTTGACGAGGCCGGGAATGACGTGGCGCAGCGCCTGCGGCATCACGATCAGTCCCGTGGTCTTCCAGTAGGACAGGCCCAGGGCGCTGGCGGCTTCGCCCTGCCCGCGCGGGATCGCCTGCAAGCCGCCGCGAATGACCTCGGCCTGGTAGGCGCCCGCGAACAAGGCGATGCCGATCAGCGCCCGGACCAGGCCGTCTACCGTGAAGCCGGCGGGAAGGAACAGCGGCAGCATGTAGGTTGCAAAGAACAGCACGGTGATCAACGGTACGCCGCGCCAGAACTCGATGAACGCCACCGAAAATGTCCGGATCAACGGAATGGTCGAACGCCGCCCCAGCGCCAGCGCGATGCCGATCGGCATCGAGGCGACGATGCCAGTCACCGACACCACCAGTGTCACCAACAGGCCGCCCCACAACCTCGTGTCGACCACCGGCAAGCCGCCGCGGTCCAGGCCCATCACCGCGATCACGATGCCGATCCCGGCGAAGATCGCAAGGCTCACGATAAGCGCGCGCCATCCCGTGCGAAAGCCGCCATTGAGGACAAACAACGCGATCGAGATGACGGCGGCGGTGGCTGCGAAATCGGCCCATACCGGGTTGCCGGCGGCCTGGACTTGGTCGCGCAGCCACGTCAACGGCCAGAGTACGAACGACACAACCGTGCTCAGGAACACGATGAACTTGCCAAGCAGAACCAGCAGCGGGCCGACCACGGTCTTGGCCGCACCGAGTTCTGCCAGCTTATGCCCCGCATCGCCGATGCTGCTGACAAAACCCGACAGGAAATCCGCCGTCCAGGTCACGCCGAATCCCTTGATGCCGCCGCCGTGCAGCAGAAAGTAGGCGACGATGGGAAACGCGACAAAGAACAGTCCGGCATTGAGCCCCTTTGCCGGCAACCGCGGGACCAACAGCGGCAGCAGTAAGATGGCAGCCATGATAAAGGTGAGATTGACCCGCCAGCGTTCCTGCTCGGGATAGAACCCGTAGATGAACTGCGTGAACTTGGCCTGGATGTACGGCCAGCAGGCTCCTACCGCGTGGCCGGCGTTCTCGGCAAGACATGCCGTGCGATCCTTGCCGCTCCAGACCGCGTCGATCAGCAGGAATTTGACGCTGGGAATGACTGTGAACCACAGCAACAGCGCGCTGGCGATGGTGATCAGGATGTTGGTTGGCGAATTGAACAGACGCGTACGCAGAAAGCCGACAAAGCCGGTGGTCTTGACCGGCGCCGCGCGCTCGGGAACCAGCTCCCGGCGGACGAAAACCGGTGCCGCAAGATCAGTCGATGCGGCCAGGTCGCTCATGTGTTGCCGAGGCTCCGGCTGAGACGCCACCCGTAAAAGCTCATCATCGCGCTGGTGACGAGCGAGATCAGAAGATAGACGCCCATGGTGATCGCAATGATTTCAATGGCCTGGCCGGTCTGGCTTAGCGTCGTTCCCGCGAACACCGAGAACAGATCGGGATATCCGATGCCGACAGCGAGCGACGAGTTCTTGGTCAGGTTGAGGTACTGGTTGGTGAGCGGAGGCAGAATGACGCGCAGGGCCTGCGGCACCACGATCAAACGCAACGTCGAGCCGCGCGACAGGCCTAACGACGAACCGGCTTCCATCTGGCCCTTGTGGACCGATAAAACCCCGGCGCGCACGATTTCAGCAATAAATGCCGCGGTATAGGTCGACAACGCGAGCGTCAGGGCGACGAATTCCGGGATCACCCGCGAGCCGCCGGAGAAATTGAAACCCTTGAGTTCCGGAATTTCGAATGTCACCGGCTTGCCGAATGCCAGGGCGGTCATCAGCGGCAACCCGATCAGCAGACCCAGGACATAAGGCCAGATCGTCAGCAACCTGCCGGACTGAAACAGCAGCCGCCGCGCATAGCTGCGCAACAGCAACGCGGCCGCGATTGCAATCGCGACGGCAATGACAAACGCCGTCAGCCCCTCATGTCCGATCGGCTTCGGGATGACAAAACCGCGGTTGGAGAGAAAAAAGCTGCCGAACAGCGAAATGCTTTGCCGCGGATTGGGCAATGTCGCCAGCACCGCGAGATACCAGAACAGGATCTGGAACAGCAGCGGCAGATTGCGGATCAATTCGACGTAAGCGCCGGCCACGCGTGACAGCAGCCAATTCGGCGACAACCGTCCCAACCCGACCAGAAATCCGATGATGGTGGCAAAGAAGATGCCGATCACAGCCACCAGCAGCGTGTTGAGCAATCCGACAAAAAACACGCGGGTGTAGGTGTCGGAGCCGGAATAGGGAATGAGGTTCTGGCTGACGTCAAAACCCGCCGTATTCGACAAGAACCCGAAGCCGGACGTGATCCGTTGCGCCTCGAGATTGGAGCGGGCGTTGGCGACGATCTCATAGGCAATCCAAGCCAGCGCCGCGACGAACAATATCTGGAGGGCGAACCCACCCCAACCCGCGCGTCCGCCGAGTGCGCGCCGCAGTTTTGCGACAAACTGCGGCGGTGGTTTACGGGCTTCGACGGCCATGGCCGCTGCTGTCTTGTAAGATCAGCGGATCGGCGGCGCGTACTGGATTCCACCCTTGTTCCAGAGCTGGTTCAGCCCGCGGGCAATGCCAAGCTTGGAGCCGGCACCGACGTTGCGATCGAACGATTCGCCGTAATTGCCGACCGCTTTCACGATCCGCGACATCCAATCCTTGGTGAGGCCGAGTTGCTCGCCGAGATTGCCGTCGGTCCCGAACGCCCGTTTCAGCTCCGGCTTGTCGGATTTCGCCATTTCGTCGGCGTTCTTCTGCGTGACCCCGAGTTCCTCGGCATCGACCATGGCAAACAAGGTCCACTTGACGATATCGAACCACTGATCGTCGCCATGGCGTACCATCGGACCAAGCGGCTCCTTCGAGATCACTTCCGGAAGCACGGCGTGATCGGCCGGATTGGAGAGCTTCAGGCGCTCGGCATAGAGCTGGGAAACGTCCGAAGTGAAGACGTCGCAGCGCCCGGATTCATAGGCCTTGACGGTCTCGTCAGCCGTAGAGAATGCGATCACCTCGTACTTCATGTTGTTGCCTTTGAAGTAGTCGGCGAGATTCTGCTCGGTTGTGGTACCGGTCTGCACGCAAACCGAGGCGCTGTTCAGTTCCAGCGCGGAGTTTACCTTCAGTGATTTTTTGACCAGGAAGCCCTGTCCGTCATAATAGGTGACACCGGTGAAATTGGCGCCAAGCGAGGTGTCGCGCGACAACGTCCAAGTGGTGTTGCGCGACAGCACGTCGATTTCGCCGGATTGCAGCGCCGTGAAACGGTCCTTGGCCGACAACGGAACGAACTTCACTTTGGCCGGATCATTGAAGATCGCCGCCGCGACGGCACGGCAGATATCGACGTCGAGACCGGCCCAGTTGCCTTTGTCGTCGGGCGCCGAGAAGCCGGGCAAGCCCTGGCTTACACCGCAGGACAGCATGCCGCGGTCTTTGACCGTCTTGAGGGTCTGCGCGGTGGCCGCCTGCGTCGAAAGACCGGCGGCAAGAGCAACGGTAAGGACGAGAGATACGCGATTCATAGCTAAACCTTTCGGGGCTCGGGACGTCGTGTTGTCATCACGTGCGCGCAGATAGGCCGGCCAATCGATCCGGCCGCCCCGCGCGGAGGCCAGCCTGAGGCACAGGACAGCGACCAATTCGGCTGGGCGGTGGATCAGAATTCGCAGCAGGCCCCCTCAACGTGCAGCGACTGAATAGCTCGCTTGCATCACAGAACGGTTGGAGAGCCGGGTCAAGGGGTTGACGGCGGACTTCTGTGTCCTGTTATTAACAAACTTGAGTCCGACCCCGCCTCCCGCGGGATTTCGCGACATGTCGCGGGCTGCGGCAAAACGTCTTTGGTCGGCGGCGAAGCATGAATATTTCTCAAAATGATGGCCAGTCGCCTCCCCTGAAGCCGGAAACGGCGCTGGTGACCTCCGGCCGCGACACCAAGGCACAAAAGGGTTTCGTCAATCCGCCGGTGGTCCATGGCTCGACCGTGCTTTATCCGACCGCCGAGGACCTGCATGCCCATCGCGGCGAGTTCCAGTACGGCAGGCATGGAACACCGACCACCAAGGCGCTGCAGGGTGCGCTGATGGC
Source organism: uncultured Bradyrhizobium sp. (assembly GCF_964252615.1). Classification (NCBI taxonomy): domain Bacteria; kingdom Pseudomonadati; phylum Pseudomonadota; class Alphaproteobacteria; order Hyphomicrobiales; family Nitrobacteraceae; genus Bradyrhizobium; species uncultured Bradyrhizobium sp. The sequence goes on along the minus strand of NZ_CAXUNQ010000015.1, from coordinate 28,336 downwards.
CCTCGAGGGGCCGCGCTGCGCCGGCGTCGGACTTGCTCCCTCCGGTCTGGCGGCGATTTCGACGGCTCTGCTGGCGGTGCTGAAGGCCGGCGATCATCTGCTCGTTTGTGACAATGTCTATCGCCCGACGCGCAATTTCTGTAACGGCTTGCTGAACCGTTACGGTGTCGAGACCACGTATTACGATCCCTTGATCGGCGCCGGCATTGCCGCATTGTTCAGGCCGAACACCAAGGCGGTGGTGGTCGAAGCGCCGGGATCTCAATCCTTCGAGATGCCGGACATACCGGCGATAACAGCCGTGGCGCAGCCGCGGGGCGCGCTGGTGATCGACGACAACACCTGGGCGACGCCGCTGTTTCACCGTTCGCTGGATCAGGGCGTCGACATCAGCATCCAGGCTGCGACCAAATATATCGGCGGACATTCCGACATCATGTTCGGGACCGTTTCAGCCAACGCCAGGGCGTGGCCGCAGATCGCTGAGGCGATCAGGCTGCTCGGCGTCTGCGCCGGACCGGACGACGTGTTTCTGGCGCTGCGCGGACTCCGGACTCTTGCGGTGCGGCTCAACCAGCACCACCGCTCGGCGCTCGACATGGCTCGGTGGCTCGCCGCGCGGCCGGAGGTGACCCGCGTTCTGCACCCCGGGCTGGAAAGCGATCCCGGCCACGCGGTCTGGAAGCGGGATTTTACCGGTGCGTCCGGCCTGTTCAGCGTGGTGCTGAAGCCGGCGCCGCGACAGGCGGTCGACGCGCTGCTCGATACGGTCAAATTGTTCGGGATGGGCTATTCGTGGGGCGGCTTCGAGAGCCTGATCATTCCGTTCGACTGCGCCGATTATCGCACGGCCACGAAATGGGCGCCGGGCGGACCGACATTGCGGCTCCACATCGGGCTGGAAGACGTCGATGATCTGAAGGCCGATCTGGATCGCGGCTTTCAGGCCTTCAACGCCGCATAGTCGGCGCCCTATTTTCGCGCCCGTCGATCCGATAAAGGGATTGATTGGCTGCGTTTTGCCGATAGCTTGACCGTTCGGCTCGAATTACCAGTGAACAACCATGGGAAGCATCGTTCTTCTCGACCTGATGGGCGGCATCGCGCTGCTGCTGTGGGGCCTGCACATGGTTCACAGCGGCATTTTGCGTGCGTTCGGTCCCGACCTGCGCGTGCTTCTGGCGCGGGCGCTGAAGAACCGCGCCGCCGCCTTCGCGGCAGGGTTGGGCCTCACCGCACTTCTGCAAAGCAGCACCGCAACCGCTCTGATCACCAGTTCGTTCACCGCGGAAGGTTTGGTCAGCCTGGTGCCGGCGCTCGCGATCATGCTCGGCGCCAATGTGGGGACCACTCTGATCGTCCAGATTCTCTCCTTCAATATCGCAGCCGCAGCCCCGGTTCTCTTCATCCTCGGGCTGGTCGCTTTCCGCGGCGGCGCGCGCTCGCGCGTCAAGGACATCGGCCGAGTCTCCATCGGCCTCGGCCTGATGTTGCTGGCCTTGCATATCCTGCTGGATACATTGGCACCCGCCGAGAACGCGCCGGGCGTCCGCGTCTTCATGAACGCTATTACCGGCGATCCGGTGCTCTGCGTCGTCATCGGCGCGGCGGTGACCTGGGCGGTGCATTCCAGCGTCGCCACCGTGCTCCTGATCATGTCGCTGGCATATGCGCATTTCGTCACGCCTTACGCTGCGGTGGCGCTGGTACTCGGCGCCAACATCGGCAGCGCGGTCAATCCGGTGTTCGAAGGCGCGCACCGCGACAATCCGGCCAGCTACCGGCTTCCGATCGGAAACCTGTTCAATCGACTGGCGGGCGTGCTGCTGGTCGCGCCGTTCCTGCGCCCGATTGCCGAAACGTTGCAGGCGTGGCAGCCCGATCTGGCGAAGGCTACGGCGGAATTTCACATCGCCTTCAATGTGGCGACCGCGGTCGTCTTCATCGGCCTGCTCGACCCCATGGCGCGGGCGCTGAAGCGGTTGCTGCCCAATCGCGTCCTGGAAACCGATCCGTCGCGGCCGCGCTATCTCGATGAGAGCGCGCTGGAAACGCCATCGCTGGCCTTGGCGGATGCCGCGCGCGAGACGCTGCACATGGGCGATCTGGTCGAGGTGATGCTGCGCAAAGTGATGGCGGCAATGATGACCAACGACCGCGCGCTGGTCGATCAGGTGTCGCGCATGGACAATGCGGTTGACGGTCTCGACGAGGCCATCAAACTGTATCTGACCAAGCTGACCCGCGGCAGTCTGGACGAGCGCGAGGGCCATCGCGCCATGGAAATCATCTCCTTTGCCATCAACCTCGAACACATCGGCGACATCATCGACAAGAACCTGAGCGAACTGGCGACCAAAAAGATCAAACGCCGGTTCCAGTTTTCACCGGAGGGGGCAGAGGAACTGTCGGCGTTCCACAAGCGAACGATGGATTCGTTGCGGATCGCGTTCGGCGTATTCATGTCCGGCGACGTCGGCGAGGCTCGCAAGCTTCTCACCGAGAAAGCCGCGCTGCGTAACGCCGAACTCGCGGCGACCGAACGGCATCTCGACCGCCTGCGCGAGGGCCGGCCTGAAACCATCGAAACCACGTCGCTGCATCTCGACGTGCTGCGCGATCTGCGGCGGATTCATTCGCACGTCTGTTCGGTAGCCTATCCGGTGCTCGACGCCGCCGGCGAACTGCCGGCGTCGCTGAATGCGGAAGCCGATCTCGCCGCGCTGCCCGCCCCGGCGGCAAATCCGGCGGCGCGATAACGAGGCTCAGCCACCGGCCGACGCCTGCCGTCCGTTGACAATGATGAAATACAGATTGCGGATGTAAACCAGCAGGCCCAGCGCCTGCCCCGCGATGAACACCGGGTCCCTGCGATAGAGCGCATAGATCAGCAGCAGCACGCCGCCGCCGATCGAGAAGAACCAGAATGCCACCGGGATCACGCTCTTGCGCGCGCGTTCCGAGGCGATCCATTGCACCACGAAACGCATGGTGAAAAAGCCCTGCGCCACGAATCCCAGGATCACCCAACCGTCGAACTTGATCACGAAAACATCGTGCAAATAGCTGCCAAGCGTGTTGAACAGATCACTCATGAGATGTCACCTCGATCGCAACCGGCGTCGGCTTCTTGCGGCGGATCAGCCACCATACGCCGGCGAGATCCATGATCCCGATCCATAACCGATCGAAGAATCCGTAGTTCGATACTCCCGAGCGGCGGGGACGGTCGATCACGTCGACATAGGCGATGTCGTAGCCCTCGCGGCGCACCAGCGCGGGCAGAAATCGATGCAGTCCGTCGAAGTAAGGCATCGACAGGAACACATCGCGTCGGAATGCCTTCAGGCCGCAGCCGGTATCGCGGGTACCATCGCGCAGGATCGTATTGCGCACGCCATTGGCGATACGGGATTGCACCTTCTTGAAGCCGGTGTCCTTGCGCCCGACGCGCTGTCCCGCGGCAAGGCCGACGCGGTCGCCGCCGTTTTCGACGGCCGCAATCAGATCCGGCAGGAATGCCGGATCGTTTTGGCCATCGCCGTCAAGCGTGGCGACCATCGCGCCGCGCGCGGCGCGCACCCCGGTTCGCACCGCGGCCGATTGCCCGAACGAAGTCGCATGACGGATCTGGCGCAGGTTTCCCCGCGTTCGCATCATCGCCGCAAGCTGCCCGGAGGTGGCGTCGGTAGAGCCGTCGTCGACATAGATGATTTCGTAAGCCCAGCGGCCATCGAGCGCGGCTGATATCTCGGCGATCAACGGCGCGACGTTGCCGGCCTCGTTGCGCACGGGCACGACAATGGAAACATCGACAGCGGCCGCGTCAGAGGGTGACAAATCAACGCCCATGGCTAGAGTTCAACGGCCGGAATCAATGGCCTGGACGGCCTGCCGGCGTCCGCTTCTATGGGGCGAACGCATCGCGGGCAACCCTTTTAAGGCGCTCCAGCGAGGGACCCGCAAGCGGTTCGATCGTGCCGTCGCGGCTTATCGTGAAGGCCAGATGACGGGCCGCGAACCAGTACCGCGCCAACATCGCTCCGATCACGCCCAGCAATGCGCCTGCAACTACGTCGCTCGGGTGATGGGCCAGCAGCACAAGACGGCTTATCCCGATCGCGATGGCGTAGACGATCATTACCGCGCGCAGGCGAGGCCATACTGCAGAAACCGCGAAAGCCAACGCAAAGGCGGTAACGGAATGGCCCGACGGAAAACTCGCATAGGCTTCGGTGCCTGCGAAGTACATGAAGTTGAAGGCGTTGGCGTGGCCGCCGACGAACGGCCGCCCGCGTCCCACCACATCCTTGACGACCTCGCCGGCGAGCACCGGCAGCAGCACCGCAAAAAATATGAAAAGCAGTCGGGTTCCGAAGCCGATCAGCAGCGACCGCGGCGTTCCGCGCGCCATCGGCACCACAGCGGCGGTGACGACGAGCATCGTCGCCAGCGTCCACAGCACGTAAGCCGATTTCCCGAAGTCCGTCAGGATGCGCACCGGCCAGAGCCAGGCGGTGCCGCGCGGCGGCATCCAGCCGATTTCGGTGGCGTCCAACGCAACCATTAGCACGACGATTGCAGCCCCGATGCCCGCCGCGAGAAACAGCGCATGGCGCGCCCCTCGTCGCGCGGCCTCGGCGCGCCGCGAATGCGAGGGCGGACGAACCAGTTGCACGAGCGAGAGCGATACGAACGAAACCAGGCGGACGACGTAATTCGACGATGCGCTCATCTCGCCCCGGGCCGACATCTACTCGGTGCCCTCGGAGCGGAACACCGCCACGGAAATCGCCTTGCCTTGCGAGAAATTATAGCCGTCCACCCGGGTTGCTACGTTGTAGCGTAGCCCGATGGCTTCGGCGCGCTGGGCGAATGCGCGTTCCGATCGCGCTTCAACGAGCGCAAACCGGCAACTGCCGTGGCCGAGGAAATTGGCGGCACCCGAGCCATCGGTTAGCAGGGTCGACGTGCCGGTCATGAACACCAGACTCGGTTCATGATAGCCGGCGGCGGCGGCCTTCGGTCCGACGCAAACGACGTTGCGCAGCACCCGCGCGATCTCGGCCGAGGGAAACAGCGGCGTCAGCGCCGGCACCACGATGCCATAGATCGACGCGCTCAAGAACAGTGCCGCCACGACCGCGTTCAGGAGCGATCGTTCGGCGCGAATGTCGTCGTACAGCCACCAGGCGAACAGCCCGAATATCAGGGATGCCGCCACGAACGGCCAGGCCAGGAACACCGGTTGGCGCGTCAGTGAAATCGCCGCGACGATGGCCATGATCGACAGGACCGCGGGGATAACGAACCACCACGCCGCGCCGCGCATCAGCCACGACCGGGACAGCACGCGGCGCTCGAGCGCGCCGACCGTCAGGATTGCGATCGCCGGATAGAGCGGCAGCACGTAATGCGGCAGCTTGGTCAGCACCAGTTCGAACACGATCCATGAGGGTATCAGCCAGGCCAGAAGATATCGCGCGCCTGGCTCGCGGCGGGCCCGCCATACCGCCGGCGCCGCCAACCCCGCGAGCGCCGCGCCGGGCCAGAACGTCGCCCAGAACAGCACCAGATAGGTGCCGGGCGGCGCACCATGGGATTCCTGCGCAGCAAGCTTGCTCAACATGTCGCCGCCAAGCGAATCCACGAAGAACGTATCCCCGGCACGCCAGAAGATGGCGATGAACCATGGCAGCACCAGAACCAGCAGCCAGGTCAGCCCCCAGACCGGGCGCAGGCGCCACAGCCATGTCGCCGTGCGGTCGAGCACCGCCAGCGTGCCGATGGTCAAACCGACGAACATCAGGATCAGCGGACCTTTGAGCAGGATTCCGCCGGCCAGGGCGGTCCAAAAAATAGCAGGCCATGTCCACGGCGGATGCGCGGGTTCCTCGCCGCGCTGCCAGGACAAATAGACCCGCGCCATCGAGCCCATCGCAGTCACGACGGTGAACAGCAGCATGGCGTCGGTCTTTGCCAGCCGCGCCTCGGCGCCGAGCAGAATCGAACTGCACATGATCAATCCCGCGAGGATCGCGCCACGGCGGGTGACGAAGGCGAGCGCGGCCCAGTAGGTCATCAACACCGCACCGACAGCCCCGACCAGAGAGGGTACGCGATAGAGCCAGATGCGAACCTGCGCGCGCTGAAGCCCGAGCTTGCCCGCGGTTTCGACGACTGCGGACTGCAGCCAATAGATACCGACCGGCTTCTTGTAGCGCACATCCTCCTGGAAGCGGATGTCCACGAAATCCCCGGTCTCGACCATCTGCTTGGTCGCCTGCGCGAACCGCGCCTCGTCGCGGTCGACCGGCGGAATGTTGAAAAAGCCGGGCAGGAAGAACAGCAGTCCGCAGATCGTCAGAAAACCGACGGCGCGGGCGTGACTGCCGGCGACGAAGTCGAGCACTTTCACAAGCACGCCGGCCGGAATCAACCGGCGCTTCGGCTCGCGCGATTCTCCAAATCTGGGACGTGCGTAAGTTTCGGCCATCGGTTCCGCATACGCTGAAACCGCCATGGGGACAACCGGTTAGCCCGTCTCTATTGAATTCTGACCACAACTGTGTCCGCGGCACCCGTGGCATCCTGCACGGTCAGCCGGACGAAGCCCGCACCGGGCGGGTCGATCAACCGCTGGCGGCGGCCGTCGATTTCGCCTACCGCCACCCCGTTTACCAGCATTGTCATCGGCAGCACCCCGCCGGCAACCTTAACCGGCAGTGCCGACAATTGCTTCTGATCGGCATTTCCGGCATCGATCCGGGAGCCGTTTAACGGAAACTGGATGCGCGGCGCCTGCTCGCCGCCGGCTCGCACCAGTTCACCGGGCGGGCGAAACCGCCGCAGCGGCAGCGGCAGTTTTGCGTTGCTCGCTATCAGCGTACCGCGCGGTGCTCTGGGTAACGGCGCCGGCAGCTTTCCAGTCCGCGCAAAGGTGTCGAACAGGATCGGCGCGGCGGCGGTACGGCCGACCAGCCCCGGCACCGGCGCGCCATCGGGGCGGCCAACCCAGACGCCGATGGTGATGCGGCCGTCGAAGCCCACCGACCAGGCGTCACGATAGCCGTAGGAGGTGCCGGTCTTGAATGCGATCCGGTTGTGCGCGGCATTTTCCGGCGGCGGCGTGCCCATCAGCACGTTGCCGACCTGCCAGGCCGCGACCTGATCCATCAGGCGCAGCGGCTCGCGCACGTCGTCCTTCCCGACGATCTCGCGGAGCGGCCTGACGCTGCCGAGCCGCGCGATGCCGGAATAAAGCTGCACCAGATCGGTCAGGCTGACGCCGACGCCGCCGAGGCCCATCGCCAGTCCCGGAACCTCGTCCTTGGGCAGCACCAGATTGGCGCCGGCCTGCTTCAATCGGGACGACAGACGGCTGGCGCCTACCCGGTCCAGCAGTTCGATCGCTGGCACGTTGAGCGAAAGTTGCAGCGCCTTGCGCACCGGCACCGTGCCCTGAAAGGTCATGTCGAAATTTTCCGGAGCGTAAGAGCCGAACCGGATCGGCCGGTCGTCGATCAAGCTTTCCGGATGCACAAAACCGTCCTCGAAAGCGAGGCCATAGATGAACGGTTTCAAGGTCGAGCCGGGCGAGCGCACGGCGCGGGTCATATCCACCTGCCCGGCGCGCCGCTGGTCGAAATAGTCCGATGATCCGACATGGGCCAGCACATCGCCGCTCTCGTTATCCAGCGCCAGTATCGCGATCGAAATATCCGGGCCCAATGCCGGTGCGCGGTCGCGCGCCAGCGCTTCGAGAACTTTCTGCAGGCTGGAATCCAGCGTCAGCGCGATGACCGGTGCATCCTTTACATTGGCGACGGCCTGATCGGCGGAATGCGGCGCCAGCACCGGCATCGGCATGCGCAGCCGCGGCACCGCCACCGCCTTTGCTTGCCCGGCATCGCCGGACGAAACCTGTCCCGCTTCCACCATGCGGTCGAGCACCCGGTCACGCGCCGAAGTGGCTGTCGCCGGATAGCGATCCAGACGGCGGGTCTCCGGCGATTGCGGCAATGCCACCAGCAACGCGGATTCGGCCAGTGACAGCCGCTTCGGTTCCTTGCCGAAATACGCGATCGAGGCGGCGCGAACGCCTTCGAGGTTGCCGCCGAAAGGCGCCAACGCGAGATACAGGTCCAGTATCTCGTTTTTGCTCAAGCGCTGTTCGATTTCCACCGCGCGGACCATCTGACGCAGTTTTGCGGTAATGGAGCGTTCGCGGCGCGGCTCCATCAGCCGCGCCAGCTGCATGGTGATGGTCGAGCCGCCGGAGACGACCTGGCCGCGGGTCAGCCATTGCAGCGCTGCGCGGCTGAGCGCCAGCGGATCGACGCCGGCGTGAGAGCGGAAGCGCCGGTCCTCGTAGGCCAGCAGCAGTTTTAGATAACCTGGGTCGACGCCGGTCCGCGCATCGATCGGCAGCCGCCAGCGGCCGTCCGCCATCGCGTAGGCACGCAGCAGCTTGCCGTTGCGGTCGACGACGCTGGTGGAAACGTGTTGGGCGGGCGCCAATGGCAACGGTCCGAGGGACCAAACCCACGCACCAAATGCGCTCATGCCCGCAATGCAAACGACGGCCAGCACTCTGACGAACGCCCTGACGCGGCGCCGCCGACCACCAGCTCCGTCATGGCCGGGCTTGTCCCGGCCATCCACGCCTTTACTGCCAGCCCATGCACTCATTTCGCCGCACGCACCTCGACAGTGCCGGTGCCGGTGCGGCCATAGCGGGAAGGATTGTACATGTCCTCGACATAGGCCTGTGGCAGTACGTATTTCCCCGGCGACACGGCGCGCACCACATAGGCCACCGTGAACACCGCCTTGTCATCGCTGCCGCGGTCGATTGCGGCGGTAAAACGGTCATCGCGGAATTCGGTGTTTTCCGGCTCCTCGCCATCCTCGATCCAATCCAGCGTGCCGCTGTCGCCCGATGATACAAGGTGGGGGTTGTCGATCTCGAAACCCGCCGGGAGATAATCGGACACCATGATGTGGCCGTATTCCGGCTTGGCCTCGGTGATCTTCAGGACCACGGCGAAGCGGTCGTTCTGTTTTGCTTTGGTCGGATCGGCCGGCTTGCCGCCGAGCGTGAAATAGCTCCGCTCGATCCTGAAGCCGTTCGAGGCCGCGGGTTCCGGCGTGACCGGCGCCCCGCTCACCGACACCACGGCCTGCACCGGCGTGTCGCCGGTGTTGGTGATCCTGATCGGCTGGCCGGCCATGTCGGCCGCCTTGTAGCTGCGGTAGAGCGCGGTCTTGACCGGGCTGCCGTTGACGTCGAGCGCCAGCGCTTCCTTGGACAACGCCCGCGACGCCAGCACCAGCCAGGCGTTTTCCTGGGTCGAGGTATAGGGCGTCAGGCCACGTGCCGCTTCGACCCGCTGCACGGCTTGCGTGAGGGTTGCGCTCGGCGCATTGCCCTCGCTGCCCAGCGAAACAAGGGCCGCGGCGTCGCGCAAGGCTGAGCCGTAGTCGACCCGCCCGAATTCCAGCACGGGTTTTGGTGCGAGGCTTTCCAGCGCCGCGGCATAGACCTGCTCCGCCCGGCCGCGGTCGCCGACCAGCGCTAATGCCGCCGCCAGTTGGGACTTGGCGATCGGGGTAGCGAGGTTGCTCAGCTTGGTATCGGCGAGATAACGCAGGTCGCCGACCGGCGCAGTGCCGTTTCGGGCCAGCACGTAAAGCCCATAGGCCAGGTTCCGGCCGCCATCCTTCTCCGGCTCGTCGGCGTTGACGACGGAGTTGCGGATTCGGTCGAGTGCGTTACGAAACAGCACGTCGGGGACCGTAAACCCCTTTTCGCGGGCGCGGGTCAGAAAGTCGGTGACATAAGCGTCGAGCCAGGCGTCGTCGCCCCCCGCCGACCACAGCCCGAAGGAGCCGTTGGAGCCCTGCCGCGCCAGCAACTTGTCGATGGCGTCCCGGATGCGCTGGTCGACCGCCGTGTCCATCGCCAGATGCGCGCCGGCGGCCAGATCGTTGACATAAAGCAGCGGCATCGCGCGGCTGGTGATCTGCTCGGAGCAGCCATAGGGATAGCGATCGAGCGCTTTCAGGATGGTCGCGGCGTCCAGCGCCGTCGACAGGCTGACCGACAGCGACACGCCGCCGGTGCCCGCCACCAGATCGGAGAACATATCCGATGTCAGCGTCAGGCTCTCGCCTTTGGCCAGCGTGCGGATCGAACGGCGTGCAAGGATCTGCGTCGCGGCCTTGACGTCCAGCGCATAGTGCCGTGCCAGCGTCAGGCCGTTCGGTCCCTTGATATCGACATCGAGCTGCGCGGTGCCGGCACCGCCGGAAGCATCAAGCGCCAGCGCCATCGAGCTACGCTGCTTGGCAGCCAGTTTTACCGTGGTAGCGGAATTGCCGGTCATCTTCACCGGACCTGAGGTCTTGACGTTGATGGTGTAGTCGCCGGCGGCGCCTTCGACGTTGTCGAGGTCAAAACTCATCGTGCCCCTGTCGCCATTGAGCAGAAACCGCGGCAGCGTCGCCGTCAGCACCACGGGATCGCGCACCGTGACGTCGGTGTTGGCGTGGCCGAGTTTCGTGGCAGTCCAGGCCACCGCCATCACCCGCGCGGTACCGGCGAATTCCGGAATGTCGAACGAGATTTCCGCCGAGCCGTCGGCGGCTACCGTGACAATGCCGGAATAGAGCGCCAGCGGTTTTTGCGTCGGCGGACTGCCCTGCAGTTCGGCGCCTGCGGAATCGCCCCCGGTCTTGATCTGGCCGCGGGTGCCCTGCATGCCGTCGATCAACTGCCCGTAGAGATCGCGGATTTCGGAAGTCATGCGGCGCTGGCCGAGATAATAATCGTCCGGCGCCGGCGGCTTGTAATTGGTCAAATTGAGAATGCCGACATCGACTGCGGCAACGACAATTTTTGCATCCTCGCCGGGGCTGAGCCCGCCCAGCTTGACCGGAAGTTTCAGCGCGGTGTTGGGCCGCACCAGCGCCGGCGGCGAAATCGCGACGGAGAGCGAGCGGGCTTTCTTGTCAATGCCGAACCATTTCAGGCCGATGGCGCGGCCGGGCATCCGCAGTGCCGCGGCATCCAGCGGGCGGCGCAACGTCGTCACCACATAGGCCCCGGTACCCCAGTCCTTGCCGACGGGTATCCTGACCTGAGAGGTGCCTTCCTTGACGTCCGCGCTATGGGTGGTGAGCAGCCGGTCGCCGAGTACGTTGACGGTCAGCTTGCCGGCCGAGCGCGCATTCACCGACACCACCATGGTGTCGCCGGACTGGTATTCGGGCTTGTCGATGGAGGTTTCCAGCAGGTCGGGCGTGTCGGCGCTGCCGTCGGAATACCAGCCGACGTCGAATTGCACCGACGTGAGCGGCCCATCGGTTTCGGCCGTCTTGACATCGAGCCGGTAGCGGCCGGGCTGCGCCGATAGCGTGATGCGCGATGGCTTATCGGCGGCAACGGCCAGATCGCCATCGGCGACACGCGAGGTGGATTTCACCGGCTCGTATTCCCATGACGAACTCTGGCGGTACCATTGATAGCGGGATTCCAGCTTCAGCAGTTCATAGCGCAGGCCGTCGCGGGCCGATGGCCTGCCGTCCGGCGCGAGGAACACGATGTCGAAATCGGCCTTATCGCCCTCCGCCACGCTCTTGTCGCCGAACAGCGGCTTGACGCCGATCATGGGAGCCGCGGGGGCGACCGGCAGCACGATCTTGCGCTCGACCGCGCGACCGCCGGCTTCCGCCATGCGGATGAAGATTTGCGCTTCCTGCGGACGGGTCGAGGATGGCGGCTTTGCGAGGCCAACCGGAAAGGTGGCGACGCCATTGGCATCGGCTTCCGGGAGATTTTCGATCGGCGTGCGCTCGTTGCTGGTGGTTTCCTCGTCGGCGACGCCGAACTGATAGCCCGTAAAGCCGGGACAACTCAACGCAGGCGCGACCAGCACGTCGCCTTCAAGCTGAAGACCGGCCGCCGGCGCGCCATAAAGGAAGCGTCCTTCCACTTTAAGTTCTACCTGAGCTTCAGGTTTTATCTGTTTGTCTTTGCTTGTGACTTCGAATTCGATACGATCCGGAATGTAATCTTCAACCATGAAAGTGGTCTCGCCGACCGACGAGCCCTTGGGGTCGATGAAAGCGCGCGCCCGCCACGTTCCCGTCGGCACCGCGGAGTTGAGCGGCAAGGTCAGGCTGCGTCCGCCGGCACCCTGGTCGGGCAGCACCGCGCGGCGAAACTCGACCCCGTCGGGCCGCTCGACCACCAGCGTCAGCGGCCCTCCGGCCACGGCATTGCCCTGCCCGTCGCGCAACAATGCGGTAAGATATACCGTCTCGCCGGAGCGATAAACGCCTCGCTCGGCATAGACGAACGCGTCGGCGCCGGCCGGCACTGTGCGGCCGGCGACGCCGCGATCGGTAAGGTCGAAGGCGCTGGATTTAAGGCTGAGAAAGGCGTAATCGGTTTTCTCGCCGGATACCGTCAGCAGCGCCGGCGACAGGCCGCCCTCGCCCCGCGCGAGCCCTGCCTCGAACAATGCATGGCCGGCCTCATCGGTCTTGCGGGCGGCCAGAATCTCGTTGTTGCGCGCCACCAGCCGCACCTCCGCCCTGGCAACGGCATCGGTCGACGCCAGCGAATTGACGAAGACATGGATGCCGTCATTGCCCGAAAACGCGGTGAGCCCGAGGTCGGAAACGATGAACCATTGCGTCGCCAGCGAGCCGGAATCCTCGTCTTTCGCCGAACCAGGTCCCTTGGCGATAGCGGTCATCACATAGGCGCCGGGTTGCAGGTCGCCCAGCGCCTGGTCGACCGGGAATGCCGTGGTGACGTCCTGGTTGAGCGTGGTCGCGGTGGCCAGGTCGCCGGACCAGACTTTCACGCCGCGCTCATTGCCGAGGTCGGACAATTGGTAGCTCGACAGCGTTTTCTGAAAATCGCTGTCGATCACGGTGTTGAGCAGGGTGCGGGCGCCGATCCGGAATACCTGCACCGATACCGCCGGCGTATTGACGCTGACCAGCGGGATGCCGCGCTGGCCGGCGCGCGGCAGCACGTAGGCACGCCCGGTGAAGCGCACGAACGGCTTGCGGTCGCGGACGTAGATATTGAACTCGGCCGACTTCGACAGGCTCTCCTTGACGGTTGATAGCAGGCCGGCGCGCAGATTGACGGTGTAGCGCTCGCCATGCTTAAGGCCTTCGACGCAGAGCTGCTTTTCCTCCGACGACAGCGCCGGCCTGTCGCTGCCCGCCAGCGCCAGGAATGGCGAGAAGTCGGTGCGCTTGGCCAAATCCTCGGAAAACTGGAAGCAGGCGCGCGGCGAGGCGGAATCCGAATCCACCGTGTAATCCAGCAGGCGGAAACCGTGGTCGTCGCGCAGTTTCTCATATTGGCTGCGGACGTCGGCGGTTTCCCTGAGGTCGAGCGACAGCCGGAGCGTATCCAAAGCCGGGCGCCAAAGCTTGCGGTCGGACATCGCGCGGCCCAGCACGGCAAGGGCTTCGGCCTCCTCCCCGGCGGTGCCGGCGCGCTGATAGGCGATGTAGGCGGCGGTGGAAGCGCGTTCGAGCAGAAAGGTCTGTTCGCTGGAGGTGACGGAGCGGATCTGGAAGATGGTTTTAGCCAGCCGTAGCCAATTGCCGCTATCCTCGGGCGCGACCGCGGCGATCTGCCCGATGATCTGCAGCCCGGCCCGGGTATCCCCCCGCTTGAAAGCAACGTCGGCATCGGTTCTCAAGCTTGCCGCCGGCTTGGCGAGCGGACCGGCTTCGCTCTTGATCTGGGCTTCCAGCTTGACCGCTGAATCGGCCAGATCGTCGCGTTTGAAGGCCTTATCCGCCGCCTGTGCCGAAACCAGGCCAAGCGCCAGCGTGGCGCAAAGCGTTGCGGCGCGAACCAAACCGATCATGATGGACTCCTAAGGAAGCGGACAAATGCCGCCTGATGAACAAAAATGCGCGAAAAGGTGACGGACTGATGGCTGACGAACGGAAGCGCGAAAAAGCCGCAGACGCCATAGCCGTGACCGTCCAGCCCACCCGCCGTCCGGCGGCGGCGGCGCATTGTTAGCATTGAGGCGAGCGGCACGCCGGCCCGCCGCTCAAGGGTTGTCGCGCGCGGGCGCAAAATGGTTCGGATCAGGCTGGCAGGAAGGCGGATTTTTCTTATTGGCGGTGCTAATAGGAGCCCGTCGGTCCCATAGCTCAACTGGATAGAGTAACGGATTTCTACTCCGTGGGTTGCAGGTTCGAATCCTGCTGGGATCGCCACCTGTCGGGGGCCCCGACCTATTTCCGACCCAGCGCCTCGCGCTCCGCAACGAGCTTGTCGAGTTCGGCGGCCTGCTGGGCGATGCGGTCGGCCGTCCGCTCTTCGTTTTGACCGCCGGACGCGGCTGCTGCCTGCTCGACCAGTTGGCGGATATTCCCGCGCAAGACCGCGATGCGGTCGTCCAGTTCGGCCAGCGAAAGGTGACTCGACATCGGCCCGGCTCCAGGTTGATTGCGCTTTGCCGCCCGAGCTTACCGCCGGCCCCGGGGACTTCCTACGGAAAAACTCTCTTTCTTCAGGCGTGCCGCCCTTCGATCTGTCTGCGCCGACCGATGAAACAATCCTCGAAACAATTCTCCCGGCCCACGAAACCATTTTCGCTTCCCGACGCAATCATCCTGAAACCGTGGCGGGAGCAATGTCCGGCTCAAGGATACGCCGAAAAGGCGACCGGGGAGAGCTCATATGAACCATTCCATTTACAGTGCAGACCGATCGACTCATCTCAAGATCGTTGTTGTCGCGCTTGTGGCCGGCATCGCGGTGGCGGGATTTGGTATCTCGGCACGGACCACGTCGGACGGCAGCACCACCCAGGCGACGCATGTCATCAAGGCCGGCAAGCCTGTCGCGGTCACCAGTTCCGACGCTTCTGTCGTTCGCTAGGGGTTCGCGCCATGTCGACGAACACCGACCGGGCCGGAAATACCGGTCTCGACCCGGCCTTTTGGTCGATCGCCGCAGCACTCAGCGTCGCGATCGTCTACGTTGCGTGCCTGACCTGACTTGTCGGATCGCGCTTGGCTGAGGCAGGCGACCGCGGGTTAAGCGTTCGGAACCGTAGGCACATTCCGTGATGCCGTTCGTCCATTAACGGTTGGAGACGGCCTGACGCCAAATGCGACGCGAATCGCTCCATCGACCTTAAAATTTAAGGCTTATTGTCCCACGTAGTGTGAATACGGGGGATCCTCCACGCCGTGTTGCCGTAAATCATCAGTCTGATTTCGATTTCCGGAAGCAGCCGGAATCCTTTTGACTGTGCGGCCTCGCATGCGGTTTCTGTCCCCCCGAGGGCTGGTAAGGACAGTTGCAATGATCGAAATGGTTACGGTGTTTTTCGGCTTCATCAGCGCCAGCATTTTTCTCGCGCATGCCTACGAAGGTTACCGTTCGCGACCGCTGTTGCAAAAGGATTGATTCCGAAAGCTTTAATCAATTTGGTCCAGCATCGCGATCGGCAGGTGCACCATGCGTAACAATGACTTCGTGGCCGAAGGATTCCTGGCGATAACCGCAGCCGGCTTGATGCTGCTTTGCTCAAGCTTGCTCGCCTTCGCTTTCAGCTGAGTCCCCACGCTTAATCCTCCTTCCAGAACGGCTTCGATCCGGCTTGCCATTCCAGCAGCAGGATGCGCTTGCGCGGACGGGTCCGCGACGTCGAACGCTTGGCGGAGGTGAAGGGAAATGACGGCTGACGATAAACCATCGGCTTCCGAATGGAGCCTTCTGGATTTCGCAAGGCAGGTAGCCGGGTTGCCCAAGGCGGCGGCTCCGAATCCGCCGGCCCCGGCGCCGGCGGTTGACGCCGCGCCAGTCGTTGGCGCCACGCCGGCAAATGCGCCGCAGCCGCGGACCGAAGCCGCCGCGCCGCGTGCACAGCAAGAAAAGCAGCCCCGGACGCCGGACGACATTGCCGAGATGATCATGGCAACCTTGCGCGCAATCGACGGGTGCCCGGAGCGCGGTTTCGTCGTCACGGTCTATGGTTCGAATCCATGGAATGCGATGCTCACGATCCGGCCGGAGGCGGGACGGATCACGGACCGGGCGCTATGGCGCACCCGCGTGCAGGAAATCGGTGCCCGGCTGCGGAAGCAATACGACCTGATCGATCGCTAGCGCGAACAGGGCCGGCACGTTCCGAGGAACGCCGGACCCCTCTTCCGTTTGTCAGGCCCGCGTCGTAGCATCCCGGCAGCGGCGGTGCATAGGCGCGATACCCGCTCGACAACGAACATGCGCCACGGGGAAAACGCCATGTTCGAGATACTCGATCGACGCACGAGTCTGACCGGCAACCAGATCAAGATCCTCGCCGCGGCAATCATCGGCGATGCGCTCGAATTCTTCGACTACTTCCTGATCGGCTTTGTGCTCGCCTTCCTGATCGGGCCGTGGAAACTCACCTTCGGCGAGTCCGCCGTCGTGCTGATGAGTTCCGGCATCGGCGCCACCATCGGCGCCTATGTCTGGGGCTGGCTCGCCGACCGCATCGGCCGCCGCAAGGTCTTTACCGGCACCGTGCTGAATTTCTCCATCGCCACCGGCCTGCTCTATTTCACCCCGGATAACGGCTGGATCTATCTGTCGATCCTGCGCTTCTTCGTCGGCGTCGGCGTCGGCGGGCTGTATTGCGTGGACCTGCCGCTGGTGCAGGAGTTCATGCCCTCCTCCAAGCGCGGCTGGGTGGGCGGCCTTGTCACCTGCGTCATCCCGCTCGGCGTCGGCCTCGGCGCGGTAATGGGCGCCGTCATGGGCTCCGACCAGTGGCGGCTATTGTTCGCAATCGGTGTGCTGCCGGCGCTGCTGGTGCTTCTTGTCCGGCTCTGGGTGCCGGAATCGCCGCGCTGGCTGTGCCGCCAGGGGCGCTACGAGGAGGCCCGCAAATCGCTGGCTTGGGCGCTGCAGATGGAGCCCTCCGCGCTACCGCTGCCGACCACCGCGGACGCCGGCCCGATCATCAAGAGCAACTGGCTCGATCTGTTCAAATATCCGCGCAGCCTGATCGTTTCCTGGCTCGGCAATGCCGGAGCCCAGACCGGCGTCTACGGCATCACATTGTGGGCGCCGTCGCTTTTCGTGCTGCTGCTCAAGGTGACGCCACAGCAAGCTGCTAAGATGATGATCCTGCTCACCGTCTGCGGCTTCATCGGCCGGCTCTCCTTCTCGTTTTTCTCGGACTGGATGGGACGACGCAACGCAGGCGGCCTGCTCGGGTTCGGCGCCGGCGTCATGACCATCGTTGCAGGCTATAATTACGATGCGATGCTGTTCGGGATGTCGGCATTCTGGCTGCTGCTGGCCGTGACCTTCTTCTTCGCCGACGGGGGTTTTGCCATCGTCGGTCCATATGCGGCGGAAGTCTGGCCCTCGCACCTTCGAACCTCCGGCATGGGTTCGGCCTATGGCTTCGGCGGTATCGGCAAGATCATCGGGCCGGTGGGCCTCGCATTGATCGTCGGTTCCGGCAATTATCTCAAGCCCGACGTGCCGTTGACACAGATTCCGACCGCGTTCGTCTATTTGGGCTGCTGGTTTTTGATGGCCGGAGCGGTGTATTATTTCCTCGGAATCGAGACCAGGGGCAAATCGATCGAGCAGATCGACAAGGAACTGGCCGTCACCGCCTGATTTATACCTCACCGTCAACGAGGATCGCCTTGGACCCAATGACCGCCAGTTCTGCCGAGCTTTCGGGCGACCGGAGCGTGATCATGCGGGCGGAAGCCGTTCGTCCGGCGGTCGCTGCGGCTTCGGACGAGATCGAGGACACCCGGCGCCTGCCGCCGGCCTTGCTCGACAAGCTACACGAGGCAGGGCTGTTCCGCCTGCTGCTGCCGCGCTCGTCGGATGGGATCGAAACCGATCCCATCACCTTTTTCCACGTTATCGAATCCATCGCCCGGGCCGACGCTTCGACCGCCTGGTGCCTGAGCCAGGCCGGCGGCTGCGCCATGTCGGCGGCCTATCTCGACCTGCCGGTGGCGCGCGCGATCTTCGGCAACGACCCGCGCGCGGTGCTTGCCTGGGGGCCGGGTCCCAAGGTCAAGGCGATCGAATGCGAAGGCGGCTACAGGGTCACCGGCGTGTGGGCCTTCGCCTCGGGCGGCCGGCACGCGACCTGGCTCGGCGCCCATTGCCCGATCTACCGGACCGACGGCTCGCCCAAACTCGACGCCGACGGCAACCAGCTGGAGCGCACCATGCTAGTCCGCTCCAAGGATGTGGCATGGACCGACATTTGGAACACGGTCGGCCTGCGCGGCACCGCCAGCGATCAGTTCGCGCTGGAAGACTTCTTCGTGCGCGCCGACCATTCGATCACCCGCGACTTCGACAAGGAGTGCCGCGAGAACGGCCCGCTCTACCGCATGGGCAACGGCACCTGCTACCAGGTCGGCTTTGCCGGCGTCGCCTGCGGCATCGCCCGCAGCGCGCTCGATGGCTTTGTCGAGGTGGCGCGCAACAAGGTGCCCCGCGGCGCCAGCAGGACATTGCGCGACAACGCGGCGGTGCAGACCAACCTCGCTGTCGCCGAGGTCAATCTTCGCGCCGCGCGGACGTATCTGCTGCAGTCGATGGCCGACATCTGGAAGGATCTTTCCGCCGGCGCCATGATTACCGTCAAGCAGCGCATCACCATTCGCATGGCGTCGACGCACGCCATCCACAAGGCGCGCGAGGCGGTCGACTTCGCCTGGAATGCCGCCGGCGCCACCGCGATCTTCGAGAATCACCCGCTGGAACGCCGCTTCCGCGACATCCATACCGTGACCCAGCAGTTGCAGGGCCAGCTCCGGCATTTTGAAACCGTCGGCGCCTGGATGATGGGTGCCGAGGCCGACCTTACCTTCGTCTGAAAACAAAAAGGAAAATCCCATGCCGCTCGGCGGATTGCAGCATTACACCATCGAACCCTCCGATCTAGAGCGCACCAAGGAGTTTTATTGCGACGTGCTGGGTCTGGAAAACGGCGAGCGTCCGCCGCTCGACTTCCCCGGCTACTGGCTCTATTCCGGCGGCACCGCCACCGTACATCTGATGGGCACCCGAAAGCCGCGCGAAGGTATCGTGGTGCGCGGCACTGAAAAGAAATATGAAGACACCGGCCGCCTCGACCACATCGCCTTCGCCGCTACCGATGCTGATGCCGTACGCAAGCGCCTGCAGGAAAGGAACGTGAAATTCCGCGAGAGCATCGTGCCGCGCACCGGCGACACGCAGTTTTTCCTATACGATCCTGATGGCGTCGGCGTGGAGCTGAACTTCCCGAAGGCTTGAACCTCGCTCCACCCGATCAGACGCCAGTCTCAGCCCTTTACGTCGAGCAATTCGACGTCGAACATCAGCGTCGCATTCGGCGGGATTACTCCGCCGGCGCCCCTGGCGCCGTAGCCGAGCTGGGGCGGAATGATCAGCGTGCGCTTGCCACCCACCTTCATGGTCGCAACCCCTTCGTCCCAGCCGGCGATGACCTTGCGTTGACCGATCGGGAATTGAAACGGCTCGTTGCGGTCGACCGAGGAATCGAACTTCTTGCCCTTGACGCCGTTCTCATAAAGCCAGCCGGTGTAGTGCATGACGCAGGTCTGGCCCGGTTTCGGGGTCGCACCGGTGCCGACCTTGCTGTCTGATATCTGCAAGCCTGAAGCTGTGGTCATCGGTTTTCCTGCGGTCTGGGCCGTTGCCATGTGAAACGGTGCGGTTAGGACGAAGGCGGTCAATGAAAATGCGGCCAGCGCGCTGGCACGTCGGGCAGTCGGCATCTTTTCTCCTTGTTGCAAACATTTGCTTGAGGTGTCTTTCTCAGGCTCCGCGGCCAGATACAAGCATTGTCTTTGCGCGTATGATCGAAGCGGCAGGCGAGCCCTTCGGCGCGGGAACCCACTCGCCACTCGGTCATATATCCTGCATGAAAAACGGCCTTTATTCGATTCATATCCAGATGCTCGACGGGGTAAAGGGCCGCGCCAGCGGCGTTCTGGTATTTCGCGATGGGACGATCCTCGGCGGCGATCCGTATTTCTGGTCGGCCGGCTCCTATACGGTCGGAGAAGGCACCTGGAAGGGCGAGATCGTTACAAACCAGCACACACCTTATCATGAAAGCGACGCCCGGCCGGTATTCGGCGGCCGCGAGGTTTCAACCGGCTTCTCCGGGACCTTCAAGGACGACACGGCGGAGGTATTCGGCACCTCGCTGGTCGGCAGCCGCAGCGTCAGTTTTCGCGCGACATTGCGCCGGCTAGCCGATAATTAGACGTGATCCGCAGCTCCTCAAAACACGAAAGCAGCAAGGCCCATTTAGATGAGTGGATTCAAAGAACCGAGTTTCGCAGACCGTCAGAAAGCGGCGCAGGAAGCCCGAAAAAATATCTTGAACAAGTTTCGCGCGCAGCCGGGTGCCGACGATCCCGCTGTGAAGCAGCGCCAGGCCGAGCGTGCGGCTCACGCGGCCGCGCGCACCAAGGCAAGGCTCGCACGCGAGGCCGAGAAAGCCGCGAAGATCGCCGAGGAAACGCGATTGGCGGAAGAAGCGGCGGCGGCCGCCGCGCGTGAAAAGGAAGAAGCCGCGGCCCGCGAAGCAGCGCTGGAAGCCGAGCGCAAGGCGGCCCGCGACGCGCGCTACGCGGCGCGAAAGAAAAAGCGGAAGTAAAGCCTGCATTGATCTGGTATCTCCGGCGCGATGCAGCGCGCCGTCTTGCAACGAGCCGTAGCGGGTCGAAGGCGCGCCCTGAGCGCGCTTATGGCCCTGCGCTGCCCCCGGAACACGCTTAACGTCTTCTGTAGGAGTGGCGAGACGGCGCCGGTGCTGCGTTCAGGAACGCATGAAATAATCGACGCGTTGACGTGTTGGTGAACGGGGTGGAGATTGAGCTGCATTCCGGATCCGGAGCGTGTGCAGTGCAGCAACATGGCGCGCCTGCCCGGATCGCCTCAAACTATCAGACGAGAGAAAATACGCCGTTTATCAGGCTAACATGCCGCATCGACATCATCCGCCTTCCCGATAGAAAGCCCGAGGGAGAAATTCATGATTACACGCCGACACGCCATCGCATCCGCGCTCGCCGCCCCTGCCATCTTGAGATTCGGAACCGGAACGGCGCATGCCGCGACAACCTTGAAAATCTCCCACCAGTTTCCGGGCGGCACGATTGATAAGGGCGACTTCCGCGACCGGCTATGCCGGATGTTCGCCGCCGAGATCGGAAAACGCAGCGGCGGCGAGCTGGCTGCCGAAATCTACCCGAACTCCTCGTTGATCAAGACCAACGCGCAATTCTCCGCGATGCGCAAGGGCGCGCTCGACGTCAGCCTATATCCCCTCACCTACGCCGGCGGAGAACTGCCGGAAACCAACATCGGCCTGATGCCCGGACTGGTCCCGACCTACGACCAGGGCCTGAAATGGAAGACCCAGCCGATCGGCAAGGCACTGACCGATTTCCTCGCCGACAAGGGCATCATCATCCTCACCTGGGTATGGCAGGCGGGCGGCGTCGCCAGCCGATCCAAGCCCATCGTGGCGCCGGAAGATGCGAAGGGCCTCAAAGTCCGGGGCGGTTCGCGCGAGATGGACATGGTGCTGCAGAGCGCGGGCGCCGCCGTGCTATCGCTGCCCTCGAACGAACTGTATGCGGCGATGCAGACCGGCGCCTGTGACGCGTGCCTCACGTCCTCCACCAGTCTGATCTCCTTCCGGCTCGAGGAAGTGGCAAAATCGCTGACCTCGGGCGCGGGAGCCTCCTACTGGTTCATGTTCGAGCCGCTGCTGATGTCCAAGGCGATCTTCGACAAGCTGCCGAAAAACCAGCAGGACGTCATTGTCGCCGTCGGCGCCGAGATGGAAGCCTTCGGCAAGAAGGGCGCGCAGGACGACGACGTCGAGGTCGCCAAAGTCTATGAGAAGGCCGGCGCCAAGGTGAGCCCGCTGGATCAGGCGACGGTCAACAAGTGGCGCGACATCGCCCGCGACACCGCCTGGAAGGATTACGCCGGCAAGAGCGCGGCAGCCGCCAACCTCCTGAAACTCGCGACCGACGTCTCCGCATGATGCATGGTCCGCTTCCGGATCAGGCTGAAACGTCGACCGCCGTCGCGGACCATGGGTTCGTGGCGGCGCTCCAGCGAGCGCTCGCCTTTTGCAACTACATCATTGTCATCCTCGCCGCGGTCGCGCTGGTCGCGGCGAGCACTATTTTGAGTTACAGCGTGCTCGGCCGCGCGCTGTTTCACAGCCCGAACTACTGGCAGGACGAGGCGGCGGTGTTTCTGCTGGTCGGCGCCACCTTCATGACCGCCGCCTATGTGCAGGACCAGCGCGGCCACATCGGCATCGAGGCGTTCATCGGACTGCTGTCACCGCTGGTCAATCGCGTCCGGCTCTGGCTGGTGGATCTCGCCAGCCTGTTGTTCTGCGCGTTCTTCGCCTGGAAATCCTGGACGCTCGCGCATGAAGCCTGGGTCGATGGCCAGGTTTCGAACTCGATGTGGTCGCCGCCGCTTGCGATTCCTTACGTTTTGATGGCGTCCGGTATGACGCTGCTGTGCGTGCAGATTTTGTTGCAGCTGATGATCCCGTTGGGCACCGCGCGCCGATGACCGTATTTGGAATCGGCATCAGCTACGGTATCGCGACCCTCCTGGTGATGTTCTCCGGGATGCCGATCGCGTTCGCGCTGGGCGCGGTCGCGGTGGTATTCATGGCGATCTACATGCCGGCGGCCTCGCTCGATACCGTGACGCAAAACGTCTATGAGGAAATGGCATCGATCACGCTGCTGTCGATCCCGCTGTTCATCCTCAAGGGCGCCGCGATCGGCAAGTCCCGCGCCGGCCAGGACCTTTACTCGGCGCTGCATGCCTGGCTGCATCGGGTGCCCGGCGGGCTTGGCGTCGCCAACGTATTTGCCTGCGCGCTGTTTGCCGCGATGGCTGGATCCTCGCCCGCCACCTGCTCGGCGATCGGCTCCGCCGGCATTCCCGAAATGCGCAAGCGCGGCTATTCCGGCGGTTTTGCCGCGGGTATCATCGCCGCCGGCGGCACGCTCGGCATCCTGCTGCCGCCGTCGATCACCATGATCCTGTTCGCGGTCGCTGCGGAAAAATCCCTCGGGCGCCTGTTTCTTGCCGGCATCGGCCCAGGACTGCTGCTGGTCACGCTGTTTGGGGTCTACGCCGTCATCCGGTTTCGCATAGAATATGCGGCAGCCGCCGCGCTCTACGCCAGGACCGGGGAAACCTCGGCGATTCTGACGCGCGATGATTTCACCATGTCCGAACGGTTCAACGTGCTGCCGCGCGTGCTGCCGTTCGTTATCCTTCTGACCGGAGTGATGGTCGCGCTTTACGGCGGTTACGCCACGCCGTCGGAAACCGCAGGGTTGGGCGGCCTGCTGGCGCTGGTGCTGATCGCGGCGATCTACAGCGTGTGGAAGCCGTCCGACCTTGGGCCGATCATGAAATCGACCATCCGCGACTCCACCATGCTGATGATGATCATCGGCATGTCGCTGCTCTATTCCTACGTCATGAGCTACCTGCACATCTCGCAATCGGTCGCCGAATCGATCGTCGCGATGCACCTGCCGCGCTGGGAGCTGCTGTTCGCCATCCTGGTGATGGTCGTGGTGCTCGGGTTCTTCCTTCCCCCCGTGTCGATCATCCTGATGACCGCGCCGATCATCCTGCCGCCGCTGCGCGCCGCCGGCTTCGACATCATCTGGTTCGGCATCGTGATGACCATCGTGATGGAAATGGGGCTGATCCATCCGCCGGTTGGATTGAATATCTTCGTCATCCGCAATGTCGCGCCGGACATCCCGCTGATCGAGGTGATCTGGGGCACGCTGCCGTTCGTGCTTTTGATGATGGCGGCGGTGGTGCTGTTGTGCTTCGCGCCGCAGATCGCGACCTGGCTGCCGGATCTGGTGATGGGGCCGGATGGGGGAAGATAGCTGATCGTCTTCGTAGGGTGGCAAGGCGCGCCGTTGCCCGCCCTACGACCTCTTCGCATTGATCGCCGCGGCCACGCGGCTGACCGGGGCGCGCCCGATCAGTTTGCCCATCTCATTGGTTGCTGCCACCAGCTTCGACATCTCGACCCCGGTGGCGACGCCCTCGCCCTCCAGCATGTACACCACATCCTCCGTCGCGACATTGCCGGTCGCACCCGGCGCGTAGGGACAGCCGCCGAGGCCTCCGGCCGCCGAATCGATCACGCGCGCGCCCTCCTCCATCCCGGCATAGAGATTGGCCAGCGCCTGGCCGTAAGTGTCGTGGAAATGCATGGCCAGACGCGCCATCGGCACCGAGCCGGCTACCGCGCGCAAAAGCCGCCGTGCCTTCAGCGGCGTGCCGACGCCGATGGTGTCGCCGAGCGAGATTTCGTAACAGCCGAGGTCCCAGAGCACCTGGGCGACGTCGACCACAGCCTGCGGCTTCACCTCGCCATCGAAAGGGCAGCCGAGCACGCAGGAGACATAGCCGCGCACCTTGACGGCGTCGGCCCTGGCGCGCGCGATCACCGGCTTGAAGCGTTCGATGGATTCGGCGACCGAGCAATTGATGTTGGCGCGCGAAAAACCCTCCGACGCCGAGGCGAATACCGCCACCACTTTTGCGCCAGCCGCGATCGCCGCGTCATAGCCTTTTTCGTTCGGCACCAGCACGTGAAATTCGCCGCCGACGCCGCCGAGGCCGCCGAGCACCTGGTCCGAATTCACCATCTGCGGAATCGCTTTCGGCGATACGAACGCGCCGACTTCGACGGTGTGAAGGCCGGCCGCGACCAGCGCCTTGATGAAGGCGATGCGCGCGCCGGCGTCTACCGCGGTTTTCTCGTTCTGCAGGCCGTCGCGTGGACCGACCTCGACGATGTGTACCTGATCGCTCATGCCAGCCTCATTATTTCGTCATGGCCGGGCTTGTCGCGGCCATGGCGACGAATTCTATATTGCCGGCTCGATCTCCGCGAGTTCGACGCCTTCCTGGACGATGTCGCCGACCTTGCATTTTATCGCTTTCAGCACGCCGGCGAACGGCGCGCGCAGGGTCTGTTCCATCTTCATGACCTCCAGCGTCAGAATCGGCGC
Source organism: uncultured Bradyrhizobium sp. (assembly GCF_964252615.1). NCBI lineage: Bacteria > Pseudomonadati > Pseudomonadota > Alphaproteobacteria > Hyphomicrobiales > Nitrobacteraceae > Bradyrhizobium > uncultured Bradyrhizobium sp. Next base: position 3,190 of record NZ_CAXUNQ010000015.1, on the reverse strand, counting down.
ACCCTTCTCCAGCGTCGCGCCTACCTCGGCCAACAGGGCGACGACGGTGCCGGGCAATGGCGCCACGATCTTGTCCTCGCCCACCTGCTCCTCATCATCGCCGCCGAACGGATCGATCCAATGCAGATCGAAGCGGCCGTTGCGGGTTCGCAGATAGAGTTCGTGCCCCTCGATCTCGGTTACGGCGCCGGATGTCATCCCGTCGAGGGTCAGGTCAAATCCGCCGCCGTCACGGGGCGGCATGGAAATCATCAGCTCGCGGGTGCGATCGCCGAGCGTCACGGTCAATGACGCACTCCGGTTATCGTAAAGCAGGGTCACCATATGCTCCCCGCCCTGCCCATGCCGGAACGAAAACACCCGTTGCCTGCGTCCAACCGGCATCCAGCCGAACGTGTGCCACGGCGAGTGTGCTTCAGCCTGCGCGGTCCGCCGCTCGTCCCGCAGGATGCCTGCAACGGCGGCGCAAAGCTCGAGATCGCCGGGAGGCAATGCTTCCGGCGTCAGATACTTCAATTCCCGTTCGATGAAACCGGTATCGATGGCGTTGGCGCGCACGTCCGGATGCGTTACCAGCGCTGAGAGGAATGGAATGTTGGTGACGATGCCGCGAACGTCGGTTTCCTCCAGCCCGCGATTGAGCCTGTCGATCGCAGCAGCGCGCGTCGGCGCCCACGCGATCACTTTGGCCAGCATTGCGTCGTAGTGCGGCGACACGGTATCGCCCGTGCGATAACCGGCATCGATCCGCAAACCGTTGGTCTGATCCGGCGTCCGCCAGAGGCGGATGCGACCGACCGAGGGCATGAAATTCTTGTGCGGGTTTTCCGCGTAGACCCGCGCCTCGATCGCGCAGCCATTCAGCCTGATCTCGTCCTGGGCGAGCGGCAGCTTCTCGCCGAACGCGACCCGCAACTGCCATTCGACCAGATCGATGCCGGTGATCAGCTCGGTCACGGGATGTTCGACCTGCAGCCGCGTGTTCATTTCGATGAAAAAGACATCCCTGCCGTCGGAGACGAATTCGATGGTGCCCGCGCCGACGTAATTCACCGCGGCGGCGGCCTTGCGCGCGGCGGCGCAGACCGCATCCCGCTGCGCGGGGTCAAGGGTCGGCGACGGCGCTTCCTCGATCACCTTCTGGTGCCGCCGCTGCAGCGTGCATTCGCGTTCGAACAGCGACAGCAGATTGCCGTGGCTGTCGCCGATTACTTGCACCTCGATATGACGCGGATTGTCGACATACTTCTCGATCAGCATGCGGTCGTCGCCGAACGCAGCCTTGGCCTCGCGCTTGGCGCTGACGACGGCCGCCGCAAGTTCGCCGGCCGACCGCACGATCCGCATGCCGCGCCCGCCACCACCCGCGGACGCCTTGACCAGAATCGGAAAGCCGATTTTATCGGCAGCCTGCGCCAGCGTCGCCTCGTCCTGGGCCTCGCCGTGAAAGCCGGGCACCAGCGGTACGCCGGCCTTTTCCATCAGCATCTTGGAGCCGGATTTCGAGCCCATCGCCGTCATCATCGCAGCCGTCGGGCCGACGAACACCAGTCCCGCATCGGCGCAGGCCTGCGCGAAATCGGCATTCTCCGATAAAAATCCGTAGCCTGGATGCACGGCCTCGGCGCCGCTTTTTTGCGCGGCTTCGATGACGCGCCCGATATTGAGATAGCTGTCGCGCGCCCGCGCCGGACCGAGCAGCACGGCCTCGTCGGCCATGGCGACGTGCAGTGCGTCGCGGTCGGCCTCCGAATAGACCGCGACGGTGCGCAGGCCCATGGCTCTCGCGGTACGGATCACGCGGGTTGCGATCTCGCCGCGATTGGCGATCAGCAGGGTGCGGAATCGCCGATACAATGCAGACGCCATGGTCACATCCTGAACAGGCCGAAACGGGTCGGCTCGATCGGCGCGTTGGCCGACGCCGAAAGCCCCAAGCCCAGCACCAGCCGCGTATCGGCGGGATCGATCACGCCGTCATCCCATAACCGGGCGGTGGCATAGTAGGGATGGCCCTGCTTTTCGAACTGCGCCCGGGTCGGCGCGCGGAACTGGTTCTCTTCTTCCACCGACCATGTGCCGCCGTTGGCCTCGATATTGTCGCGGCGCAACTGGCTCAGCACCATCGCCGCCTGTTCGCCGCCCATGACCGAGATACGCGCGTTCGGCCACATCCACAGGAAGCGCGGCGAGTAGGCGCGGCCGCACATGCCGTAATTGCCTGCGCCGTAGGAGCCGCCGATCACCACGGTGAATTTCGGCACGCTTGCTGTTGCGACCGCGGTCACCAGCTTGGCACCGTCGCGCGCGATGCCGCCCGCCTCGTATTTCTTGCCGACCATGAATCCGGTGATGTTCTGCAGGAACACCAGCGGAATACTGCGCTGGCAGCACAGCTCGATAAAATGCGCGCCCTTGAGCGCGCTTTCGCTGAACAGGATTCCATTGTTGGCAATGATGCCGACCGGGAAACCCCAGATATGGGCAAAACCGCAGATCAGCGTCTGGCCGTAAAGCTTCTTGAATTCGTCGAACTCCGAGCCGTCGACCAGCCGCGCGATGATGTCATGGACGTCGAACGGCTTGCGTCCGTCGGCGGAAACCACGCCGTAGATTTCTTCCGGCGCGAACAGCGGTTCGCGCGGCTTGCGCATGTTCAATGCGGCGCGCGCCGGCTGCCTGAGCGTGGCGACGATTTTTCGCGCGATCCCGATCGCATGGCCGTCGTTCTGCGCATAGTGGTCGGTAACGCCGGATTGCCGCGAATGCACGTCGGCGCCGCCCAGTTCTTCGGCAGTGACGACCTCGCCGGTGGCGGCCTTCACCAGCGGCGGCCCGCCGAGAAAAATCGTGCCTTGATTGCGCACGATGATGTTCTCGTCCGACATCGCCGGAACATAGGCCCCGCCCGCGGTGCAGGAGCCCATCACGATGGCGATCTGCGGGATGCCCTGCGCCGACATTTGCGCCTGATTATAGAAGATGCGGCCGAAGTGCCGTTCGTCCGGGAAAATCTCGTCCTGCTGCGGCAGGAACGCGCCGCCGGAATCGACCATGTAGATGCACGGCAGGTTGTTCTGCCGGGCGATATCCTGGGCGCGAAGATGCTTCTTCACCGTCATCGGGTGGTAGGTGCCGCCCTTGATCGTCGCGTCGTGCAACCAGGTCGCCCACGGGTCCGACCAGCCCT